>JBDTAC010000081.1 GCA_039924845.1 Bacteroidia bacterium | reverse complement strand
AAATGTATATCTTCGACAGATGGGGAAATCTCATCTTCTATACCACTAATCTCAGTCAAGGTTGGGACGGTAAAGTAATGGGAGGAGCAAACATCGTTCAACAAGATGTATATGTTTGGAAAATTGTAACAAAGGATTTTTTAGGACATAACCATCAATACATCGGGCATGTATCTGTTGTCAGATAACAAACTAATCTCGAAAAATTAATTCTAAAGCCCTCCCAAAATGAGGGCTTTTTTTACACCCCTAGAAATTAATTTTTGAAAGTGGAAAATCGGAACGAAAGGATTGGGAATTAAGATGTTCGATTAAAAGGCACAATGGTCATACTCAACTTTATTCAATATCCCCAAAAGGAAATTAACAGACGCTGAAATAATTTCGGGGAAGTATCTATGTTTTTCATCGACTGCGCTCGAACACGCACATGAGAAACAAACAGATTGATTTCTTGTTCTTAGTTGGCTCTATATAAAGAGAGCATAAAGAATCTTTGTTATAAAAACAACATCGTGAAAAATTATTTTTTCAAAGCTGTTTATTTTCATAAAAAAAGCCTCCGAAAATTCGGAGGCTTTTTTTATTTATTGGATTGTATAAAATTATTGAACAATCATTTTATGTGTTACAATGTTATCGCCTACTTTCACACTGTAAAAATAAAGTCCTGCAGATAATTTAGCAGCATCTAATTTCATCGTGTGTTTTCCAACAGACAAATTGTTATTATTTGTTTCCATTACTAATTGTCCGAGCGTGTTGTAAACTTTTATCGTTACATTACTTGTTTGAGATAAACTTACCACAAACGAAGTAGATTTACTAAACGGATTCGGAAAATTTTGTGAAACCGACATCGCGTTAGCTGCTAATTCATTCACAGCCAATGGACTGAAATCATTTTCAGTAAACGATACGCTGCACATGTAATAATGCTGAACTGCCGAAGTGGAAGTTTGAGAAGCGTTGTTCGTTCTTGTTGTTGGAATCGTATATACATTCGGACTTCCAGTTTGTACCATCGTAATGTTGGATGCAAACATCCACCACATACTGGCATCAAAGGGTGTTCCTACACTAAAATTAACAACAGGCGTTTGGAAGTTAGTAGTTACATCAAAACCTTTTGCAAGTACATTAGGGTAAGCATTTAATGTATCAATATTCGGATCAGTATCCATCCACTCGTAAAATACTTTTTTTCCATCTTTTGTTCTGGAGACTTGTAATCTAGCGCCATTTCCAAGGTTTTCAGTAGATGGGGACCCTGCCCAAGTTGGGGTAGTAGCTGCCGTATTGTATTGTGCATTCAAGGAATCAATCCATAACGCATTCCAACCTGTTGATGTAGTATAAACATCAAACAATTGTTGTTTTTTGTAAACCTGCAAGGAATCCGAATTATTGGTAACATTGGCTACACCATTGATTTGGCAAGCAATGTGCAAATTGTAATTCGCATCCACCGTTAAACCAATACCGTTTCCTGCTCCTCCGTAAAAGAAAGGAACAACTTTTGACGAACTTTGGATAGCTGGCAATTTAGCCGTAATGTTAGCGATGGTAGAATAATCGTACACGGTCATTTTTGTCCATGTTCCTCCGCTATTTGTTGTTTTGAAAACAATTGGTTCGAAAGTTCCATTATATTGAGTTACAGAATCGTGTCCGATAAAAACTACGTAACCAACAGTTCCGTCTTGCGACCAAGCCATATTTCCAGAAGTACCGTATTCTTGGTTGGTATTACCATGCGAAAATTGTTCGTAAATTCTTGTTTGTGACCATTTAAACGTATCTGCTACAGCATCAAAAATACCATTGTTCACCACTACTCCATCTGATAAAAGATTGGTGGTGGTAGAAGCTGGTGCATTTGCATTCACGCGCTCGCCCAATACGTGTGCAACTCCATCATCTGTTGTTTGAGAGTTAATGGCTGCAAAATATTGAAACATTACTCCTGCACTATCGTGCAACAATCCTGGTTCAGGAATTACAAAATTGTGTTGGTGATGACCAGCATAATTAGAACTGGCGAAATAATTTCCAATCCATTTAGTACCGTTGGTAATCGGACCGCTAATAACTACAAAAGCACTATCAACAACTGTATTTCCAGAAGGATTGTAAATCATACCAGAAGGATAACGACCACCTGAGTAGCTCATGTATTGTTCGTTATAAACCATTAATGTACTGTCCCATGCAGCTGCAGAACAAGCATTGCTAAAATTAGCTGAACTGCTCATTACTAATCCACTTCCACCAGCAGCGCCATTATTTTGGCGATGGGCAAAATTCACAATGTTTAAATCTTGGTCAGCAGTAAGTGCTCTACAATCTGCGTCAGAAGTTCCAAACGCGTTGTACGAACTACCGATAGAAGTTTCGCTCGAAATAAGAGCTGATTGTGTAGAATAACCGCTTACAATACGTGGTCTCAAAGCATGTGCCGAAAAACTAGTTGCTTTTGTGTTTGCATTTTCCACCGAAATGGCTGGAGCTCTCGCTAAAAGAATTGGTTTGATAATGGCATTTTTGTTTGTCTTTACAGCATTTTGTGCCGTAGCGCCAAAAACAATTCCAACACCCATTAGGAATAGTGATGTTTTTTTCATGTTTTTTGTTTTTAAATTTATTAATTGATAAAAGAGAATTACACTTTTAATTTTTAGAGTACACAAATATAAAAAAATATTTGTAACTTAACTATTCCGACAAAAAAAAGGAATGAAAGTTTAATTGAAATCTAATTTTGCCATTCAAAAAAATAATTTTGCCATTTTGGCATTCAAAAAAATAATTTTTCGAGAGGCACGATAATTGACAATCACAACCCAAAAAAATAATTTTATGAAAAGAAGTGTTTCCCAAATTTCATTATTGATTTTAGTTTTATTACTCGCAGACATCTACGCTTTTCAAGGCATTCGATACATAGCGGTTGTTTTAAATAACGAAATCCTAAAAACATTTTTGTACGTTTCCTATTGGTTATTTTCAGTTGTATTGTATATTGGTATTGCCATAACGGTAAAATATTTTCAAACAAAAAGTCGTTCGAAAAAATTTATTTCCTTCGCTTATTCGCTTTTCGGTTTATTGATTTTAGATTTAATTCCGAAACTTTTTTTCGTTTTTTTTCAAGCCATTAACGACGCCAGTTCTTTACTTTTTAAACTGCTTCCAAAAAATAATTTTTCGAACGTACATTTTACGCTCTTTACAAAAATTGGAATTGTTGTTTGGGCATTTCTTTTTTTCGCCATTCTTTACGGAATTATTTTTGGGAAATATAATTTTACCGTCCGAAAAAAAATTCTATCATTCGATCATTTACCTGCTGCATTTGACGGTTTACGGATTGTCCAGATTTCTGATATACACATCGGTAGTTTCAACAATCATTATATAAATTTAGAAAAAGCCATAAATTTAATCAACAAACAAAATGCGGATTATGTTTTTTTTACGGGCGATTTGGTGAATAATTACGCAAGCGAAACCGATGGTTGGAAACCTACTTTAGAAAAGATAAACGCAAAAAAAGGTAAATTTTCAATTCTCGGAAACCACGATTACGGCGATTATGGCGGATGGGATTCCGAAGAAGAAAAGAATAAAAATCTCGATCGTTTGAAGGAGTTTCATCACGAAATTGGTTTCCGATTATTATTAAATGAAAATGTAACGCTCGAAAATAAAGGAGAACAAATCTCGCTCATCGGCGTTGAAAATTGGGGAAAACCACCTTTTAAACAATACGGAAATTTAAAAAAAGCCTTGGAAGGTGTTCCAAAAAATAATTTTCAATTACTACTTTCTCACGATCCATCGCATTGGGATTTGGAAGTATTGAAAAAAACAAACATCGATTTAACGCTTTCCGGACATACTCACGGTATGCAATTTGGTTTTAAAATTGGCAATTTGCAATGGAGTCCGGTAAAAATGCGTTATCCACGCTGGGGCGGATTGTATCAAGAAAGAAAACAATTTTTATACGTAAACAGAGGATTGGGTTTTATTGGCTTTCCGGGCAGAGTGGGAATGTCGCCTGAAATTACCGTGATTGAATTAAAACGAAAATAAAATTCTCAAAAAAAGCGCTTCGAAAAAATAATTTTTCAAACCTGTTTTTTGGGTCTCGAATTTTCATCAAGAAAAAAGAAAAAAACTAACGTACAACCGTAACGGTTCCAGTACGTTTAATGGAAACATTACGATCAGTAACAGCTTCTAACAAATACACATATACATCTTCCTGAACGGTGCGACCATTCATTTTCCCATCCCAAAAACCATTCAAGGTATTCCATTGATAAATTAATTCTCCCCAACGATTGTAAATATAAACTTGCAGTGTTTTTATTCCGAAAAATTTCGGCGCAAAAACATCGTTTACACCATCTCCATTCGGCGTAAAAGCATTGGGAATGTACAAAGTAGGTTGCACATAAATCGTAACCGTATCCGTAGCAGAACACCCAAACGCATTACTCACGGTAACGTAATAAGTAGTGGTGCTATCTGGGCTTACGGAGGGATTTGCACAATGGGTACAACTTAAACCATACGGCGGATACCATAAATAATTAGAATCTCCGCTGGCTTGTAAAACAGTAGTTTCACCGGGTAAAATGGTTACATCTTCTCCCGCATAAACGTAAGGAATCGGTTTTACGTGAACAGTTACTGTATCTATCGCATTGCAATGCCCATTGGAAATATTTACTTTGTAAGTGATGTTTGAAAGCGGATTGGCGATTGGATTAAATATTTCATTATTATTCAATGCCTCATTGGGATACCACTGACACGAAATTCCACCAGACGCGTTGAGTTGAACTGATTGTCCTTGGCAAATAACAGTATCCTTAGAAATAGCAGGAACGACGGGCGCATATACTTGTATCGCAATAGAATCAGTGCCTTTACATCCATTTGAATCAACTGTATGCACGATGTATTCACCAGATTGATTGACGGTAATATTAGATGTACTTTGTCCTCCTAACCAAGAATAAGACGTATAGCGATTTCCGACATTTAGAAACACCGCCGAAGGTGGACAAAAAACTGTTGGACCAGAGGACGTAATATGTGTTTGGTTTTGATTGACCTTTACATTTATGGTATCTGATGATTGGCAAGCTGTAGTACTTATATTAACAGTGTAACTGGTGGTGGCAGGTGGATATACCACAGGATTGGCAATAAAAGCATTGCTTAAGCCTGTCGGCGGAACCCATGCGTAGCTCGTCCCTCCTGTTGCGTTAAAATGAACGGTATCTCCTTTACAAATGGTCATATCGGGTTCATGATTAATTGTAAGCGGCGGTAATACAATTACAATACCATAGGCAGTATCTCTGATATTACAGGTAGTTGGGTTGGTGCCAATCAATTCCACATTATATGTCCCAGGATTCATATAGGTATGTGTTGGAGCAACTAAATTCGAAGTATCTCCATCACCAAAATTCCAATAATACGATGTTCCATTCAAACTTGTATTGGTAAAAGCCACAGTAAAGGGCGCGCAGCCTTCGGCAGGATTTGGAAAAACGTTGTAAGCAGCAACCGTATTGGTTAAATCAAAACGAAATTTAACAAGCGCATTGTTGCAATTATTACTTTTGTTCGTATTTGACCATACACCAGGAGTAGTAGGCATGTCTGAATTTCCACCACAGCCACCGCAGATTGCTTGATACATCATTCCTGATTTATCAAAACGACTGGTACCGCCATCTACATGCTCCTGACTAATCGGACCACCGAAAAAAGTACCGTACCAAAGCGATGCGAGGTTTCGTTGAAAAACTGCAAAATAAAAATCGCCATCATTGGTAGTCGGCTGAAAAGCATTGCTGGTTATAGGCATCCCAATTACAGAACTGGTCGGCTGATTGTATCCATATAATTTTCCGCCCCAACCAGAAATATAAATATTTTCACATTTATCTACTAAAAATGCCGTAGGTGAAATATCAGGAGTCCCTCTTCCTGAGCCAAATACGGTTGAATAAATAGTGGTAGAAAGCGAATTATTTAATTCATCGATAAATTGACCACTATTGGGATTGGAATAAACACCTGCCGATACTGGATAAGCACCCGAAGTTTGTCCGTACAAATACGGATTTCCATATCTATCTGTTTGTACAAAATAAGATTGATCATATCCGCTTGTGCCGATATACGTAGATTGCATTAAGGCTCCACTATTGGTGAAATGTGTCAAAAAGCCATCGGAAAATCCTCCTTGAAAAATCGTGTGTAAAGCACCTGCTGTAGTAGGGAAATTTTTACTCACCGTTCCTCCCGTTACAAAAATATTTTGTAAATTATCAAATGCCATCGAATAAGCGGCATCATCATCGTGCCCACCTAAAAAAGTACTCCAAATTAGTGTCCGAAGCGATGCGTCCAATTTAAACACGCAGCCATCTTGCAAACCTCCCTGAAAAGTAGTTTGAAAAGCTCCTGAAGTAGTTGGGAAATCAGAGGATTGTGTACAAGCAGCGATATAAATATTGTTATTGTTATCTACTAAAATATCTCCACGCGCATCATCACTGTAATTGTATTTAAGGGAAGAAAGTACATTTTCATAAGACGTAATATTTACGCCATCGTCTTTACTTCCTCCAATATAAGTAGAAGCCAATAAAGTAGCTCCCGTAGCATCAAATTTAGTAATAATCATATCTGCTCCACCTTTTAATGTGCTACTGTATGCACCAGGCGTAGTGGGAAAATCAGACGAATAGGTCCTTCCAAAAATTAATAAATCATTGTTATTATCTACAATAATACTTTGCGGTTGTTCATTATTGCTACCGCCCAAATAGGTAGAATAAAGGAGCGTACTTCCAGCTGGATCAAATTTACTTACGGAAATATCCGTATGCACATAGCCCATATAAAAACTGCTGGTTGTATCAATACCACCGTGTCCGCCCCCCGCATAACTACCTTGAAATGCACCTGTAGTAACTGGATAGCCCACACCAAAAGCGATGCCTGAAGTATAGGCGTCTCCGAATGCATCGTATGTTGCCGACATTCCCCAATTATCAACGGTAGAACCCGTAAACGTTGAAAAAATAAGTGTTGGATCAATAATTAATGGAAATTTATTATTGTACGACTGTTGTATTTTGAAG
>JBDTAC010000080.1 GCA_039924845.1 Bacteroidia bacterium | reverse complement strand
TTTTGCCGATACCGATAGCATCAAAAAAAATATTCCTGTAAAGCCGAAAGAGGATAATCCTTTGAAATCAAAAGTAACATACAGTGCTGATGATTCCATCCATTTCGACGTTGCCAACCAACATGTTTTTTTATACGGAAATGCAGAAGTAACTTACGAAGATGTGAATTTGAAAGCTGCTTACATCGAATTAAATTTAGCGGACAATACGGTTTATGCCTGTGGCAAGCGAGATTCTTTAGGTAAAAGTTACGGATTGCCTGATTTTAAACAAGGCACGGAGAGTTTTAAAGCACAAAGTATTCGATACAATTTTAAAACGAAAAAAGGAAAAATTTCAGAAGTATCCACCAAAGAAGGCGAAGGATATATTCATGGCGAAACCATCAAAAAAGATTCCAACAACACGATTTATATTAAAAATGGGCGTTACACAACGTGTGATTTAGCACATCCAGATTTTTACATTCAAGCATCTCGCATCAAAATTATTCCAAATAAAATGATTGTTACTGGTCCTGCATATCTGGTGATTGAAGACGTTCCGACGCCATTGGCAATTCCGTTTGGTTTTTTTCCGAACGCTAAAGGACGTAGTTCCGGAATTATTATTCCAACCTACGGAGCATCGGATAATTTGGGTTATTATTTACGCGATGGTGGTTATTATTTTGGCATCAACGATTATGTGGATGCAGCGCTGAGAGGTGATATTTATTCTCGCGAAAGCTGGGCTTTACATGCTTCTTCGGATTATAAAAAACGCTATGAATACAATGGTTTTTTTGATTTCAGTTATTCCAAAATGTTATTGGGAGTTCCGGAAACGCCTTCTTATAATAAGGAAAATGATTTTTTTGTGCGTTGGTCGCATACGCAAGATCCGAAAGCCAATCCATCCAGTTATTTTTCTGCCAGCATTAATGCCGGAAGCAGCAAATACAATACGTACAACGCAACAGATGCAACGGATTATTTATCCACCACTTTTCAATCCAGTGTTACGTATACAAAATCTTGGCAAAATACGCCGTTCAATTTATCCGCAAATGCATCGCACAACCAAAATACAATTACCCATCAATTAACTGTCAGTCTGCCGCAAATTACCTTCAGTATGAACCGTATTTATCCGTTTAAAAGCCAGTCGGACATTGTTCAGAAATGGTATGATAAAATCAGTTTAAGTTATTTGGCAAACGCGAGTAATAGCATCAATACGTACGATTCTTTGTTTTTTCGTCCAGCAACATTGCGGCAAATGCAAAATGGGATGCGGCAGGTGATTCCGATAAGTACGAATTTTAATCTTTTTAAATACATCACATTTACACCCACTATCAATGCTTCGTCTGCGTGGTATTTTCAAACCATCCGTGAGCAATATAATTCCAAGCTAAATTCGGTTGTTACCGATACCGTTCAAGGTTTTAGATCTGCTAATAATGCCAGTTTTAGTGCACAATTTAACACACGTATTTACGGAAATTATATGTTCCAAAATATGAAATTAGAACAAATTCGGCATGTAATGATTCCTACTTTCGGATTTACATATCAGCCTGGTTTTGGCGGACAAAAATTCGGGAATTATTCCGTTCAAAAAGATAGTTTAGGCGATATTCAAAATTATTCCATTTTTCAGAATGGTATTTACGGATCCTTGCCAGCCAATGCTTCTGGACTTGTTACGTGGTCCTTGGATAATAATTTAGAAATGAAAGTACGCGAAAAAAATGATACTGCCACGATCCATAAAAAAATAACTTTAATTGAAACATTTCAAATATCATCAGCGTACGATGTTATCGGAAAAACATGGCAAAACATTACTATTTCAGGGCGAACCAAAGTATTTAAGAAATTGGATGTTACGTTTAATGGAGTGATTGATCCGTATAGGGTAGATGCACAAGGAAATCAATTGGATGAATTGCAATTTCAACACGGCGAAGGTTTAGGGAGGCTTACCAATGCTACACTTTCACTAAGTACCAGTTTTAGAAGTACTGATATTACCAAAAAAACAGCTTCTGTTACAACGCCGCAAAATCAGCAGCAAATGAATAAAATTAACGCTTATGCCGATGAATACGTGGATTTTGACATTCCTTGGTCACTCAACGCCTATTTTAATTTACTTTATAACAATTACCAAGTGCCACCTCTTGTGCAGCCTCAAATAACTCAATCGCTTAGTTTTAGCGGTGATTTAGAGCTTACCAAAAATTGGAGAATCGGTTTTAGTTCAGGTTATGATTTCGAAAGCTCCCAACTCACCTATACTTCCTTAAATGCTTACCGCGATTTGCATTGCTGGGCGATGGAGTTTTCGTGGATACCTTTTGGTTTCCGACAAAGTTACAGTATCAGCATTCATGTTAAATCGTCTGTTTTGCAGGATTTGCGCCTTACTCGCCGCCGCGATTGGTATGATTATTAAAGTTAAATATTATTTAATCATTCAAAAAAATAATTTTTCGAAGCACTTTTTGTTAGGTAGAAATCGTGTTTAAAAAAATAATTATTCGAACGTGTTTTTTTGAGGAATTTTGTGCTCTGAAAAAATAATTTTTCAAACCTAAATTTATCCGTATTTCAAAATCCGAAGCATGGATTTAATACGAATCAGTTTAATGATAAACGCCCATAAAATGCAACCTGCGCCCATCAATACAAAATTTATTTTCCAATCGTAAGGCATTTGTTTGGAAAAATAATTGATGAAAATAACACCCGCAATGAAAACAAGAATGGTACTTATTAAACGGTAGTTGATTTTAAATTTAAAAACATATTGTACGATAATTACTTGTGCAGTTGCCGTGAGAAACTGCGTGGTTAAACTAGCGCATGCGGAACCAAGCGCTTTGTAATGCGGAATCAAATAAAAATTTAATAAAATATTTATCACCATACCGCAAGCTGCCATGATGTTGAGTTGTTTCAAATTGTTATTGGCGGTTAATAATGTGCCGAAGACATACGTGGTGGAAATAGCGATAAAACACGACATCAATATTCCGAATACCGGTGAGGAATATTCTGTGTTGGCTTTGTAAAGGAAGGACATCATTTCGTGCGAATAAAAAAAGCATCCAGCGGCTACAATCACAGAAAGTGTGATGAGCATGGTGAAAGACAATTTGACGAGATGTTCCACCGATTCTTTGTATTTTATCATGCGCGAAAAAATAGGAAGCAATAATCCTGCAAATAAAAACGCAATCATGTTAGAAGCATCTAATAAACGAAATGCTTGCGCGTAAATGCCTGATTGCGTGGCTCCATCAGGAAGCATCCGTTCCAGCATTACAGAGTCAATTCGGTTATAAAACGACATTAATAAAACTAAAACGGCAAAAGGGTAACTCTGTTTTAAAATCATAATGAAAAAGGCGAAATGCCATTTCAATTTTAGAAATTTTGCTTTTTTCATGACAATAATAGAGGTGATGAGTGCTGTCAAAAAATAGCCAGTGGTTTGTGCATACACAAATAACATAATGTCCATTTTCAGATTAAAAACATGTCCCCATAAAATAGACGCACAAAGTGTAATCTGAATAACTCTATCTAATATCGATACAACACTGTCTGTTTTGAAAAGATGTAATCCGGCAAGGTTGGAGCGCAAATACAAAATAAAGGAAATGAGAAATTGATTCACGCCAAGTACAAAAAGCAATTTCATCAAACGTACGTCATACCCAATTAATAATCCACATAAAAGCGTTGCAGTCATGTAAACACAAGCAAGCATGATTTTTAAAATAACTAAACTCGAAAAATGTTTGTTGAGTAAATGATTGTTTTGTGCAATGTTTCGGTTATTGAAATTGGTGATGCCGATATCCAATAAAATATTAAGTAGAAAAGAAAAATTAAATAAGGAGAAATAAAGACCGTAATCGGCTGCACCTACTACATTTTGAACGGTTCTGTCAATACCGAAAATCCATATCGGTTTGATGAACAGGTTGAGTGCTAAAACAAAAGCTAAATTGGTAACGAATTTTTTTCGCATGCTAATTTTAAATCTTATTACTTTTGTGCTCTTACGCCGATAAGTGCGTTCGCAAAAATATTATTTTAAAACGGTTTTGCGTAAAAATAATTTTTTTAATTCAATTCTTCTATCCATTGGAAATTGTCGTCAATACACGCCTGCTTTTAAAAAACAAACTCGAAGGAATCGGTTGGTTTTCCTACGAAACATTGAAAAGAATTACGCAGCAACATCCCGAAGATCATTTTATTTTTGTCTTTGATCGTGATTTTGATGAATCGTTTATTTTTTCAGATAATATAACGCCAGTCGTTTTTTTTCCTCAAGCGCGTCATCCGATTCTTTATTATTGGTGGTTTGAATTTTCGCTTGGTAAATTTTTAAATAAAGCAAAACCAGATGTGTTTTTGTCGCCAGATGGCTACCTTTCGCTTGCTGCCAATGTGCCGTCTTTGCCAGTTATTCACGATTTGAATTTTGAATATTATCCACAAGATTTACCTTTTTCATTCCGAAAATATTATCAACATTTTTTTCCACTTTTTGCGAAAAAAGCTGCACGAATTGCTACTGTTTCGGAATATTCGAAACAAGATATTTCCAAATTATACAGCATCTCTCCCGATAAAATTGACGTCGTGTACGATGGTGTCAATACCCTTTTTTCTCCGATAAGTGAAATTGAAAAAATAGCGGTAAAGCAGAAATACAGCCAATCTTGCGATTATTTTTTATTTGTAGGTTCATTGCATCCTCGAAAAAATATTACACGTTTATTACAGGCTTTTGATGCATTTAAGAAGGCAGCGACTTCTGCGATAAAATTAGTGATTGTAGGCGAAAAGTATTGGTGGACAAGTGAAATGGAAGCTGCGTACGAAAAAATGAATTTTAAAAATGAGGTTGTTTTTGTGGGTAGAATGAATGCCGAACAATTGTATCAAATAACGGCTGCCGCATTTGCTATAACTTACGTTCCGTATTTTGAAGGTTTCGGAATTCCCTTGTTGGAAGCGATGAAATGCGATGTTCCGGTAATTACGTCCAACGTTACTTCTATGCCAGAAATAGCTGCCGATGCAGCTTTGCTAGTAGATCCTTTTTCCGTAGAAAGTATAAAGGATGGGATGTTGAAAATTTCTCAAGACGAACAATTTCGTAAAATGTTAATCGAAAAGGGAAGAATTCGAAGTGCGCATTTTTCGTGGGATAAAACAGCGTCTTTGCTTTGGAATAGCATCGAAAAAACAGTTTCAGAAAACCCGTATGCTGGAAAAATACTTTGATAAAAAATTAATTGAGGCTGGTTGTGATGAAGCCGGTAGAGGCTGTTTGGCAGGACCGGTCTATGCAGCAGCAGTTATTCTTCCGAAAAATTTTAAGGATTCTTTGTTGAATGATTCGAAACAATTAACCGACAAACAACGCAAAATACTACGCCCAATTATTGAAAAAAAAGCGATTGCTTGGGCAGTTGGAATCGTTGATAACAATGAGATTGATAAAATAAATATTTTGAACGCCTCTTTTTTAGCAATGCACCGTGCGATTGAAAAGCTTTCGAAAAAGCCGCAATTGCTGCTCATTGACGGAAATCGGTTTACGAAATATAAAAAAATTCCGCACCATTGCATTATTCAAGGCGATGGAAAATATTTATCGATTGCCGCGGCATCTGTGCTTGCCAAAACGTATCGAGATGATTTTATGGATGATTTGCACGCGCAATTTCCGCAGTACAATTGGCTCAAAAATAAAGGATATCCTACACGCGAGCACCGCGAAGCCATAAGAAAAATAGGAATTACGGATTTTCATCGAAAAACATTTCGGATGTTGCCAGAACAACTTACATTTCCGTTTTAAGCTGCGCTTTTATTCCTAATTTTGATTGCGAAAAACCGAGCGAAAATTTCATGTTCAAAAAAATATTTTTCGGAACCTTTGTAACTGCTGTTATTGTAGCAGGAATTTTTGGTTTTTTTTATCTTAGAAAAATAAAAACACCTGTAAGTACTGCTATTAATGCAATCCCTGCGGACGCTGTTTTTATTATTCGAAGTAATTCAGCAGATATATTTTGGAAAAAAATTTCTCAGAATAACATTATTTGGCAAGATTTTTTATCGGAAAATATTTTTTCGGACATCAATAAAAATGGATTTATTATAGATTCGCTTATTCAAAATTCTCCTGATATTATTGGATTGTTGGATGAAAATCCTTTTTTTATTTCTGCTCACGAAACACAAAAAAATCATTTAGATTTCCTTTTTTCCTACAGTTTGCCTGATATTACTAAGCGTGAAATAGTAGAGGATTTTATTAATAAATCATTTAAGGATAAAAAAAAATACACACAAAATTTCGATGGAATATCAGTAAATTCAATCTCTGTAGAAAAAAATACGAAATTTAATTATGCTTTTTCGAAAGGTATTTTTATTGCCGGATTTAATTTAACACTTGTACAAAAAGCCATTCAGCAAACAGAAAATGGCACATCTTTACTGCAGGATAAAAATTTTTCACAAGTATTTAATACAGCTGGAAAAGCCGTAGATGCAACACTTTTCGTGAATTATGAACGAATCCATTCGAGTTTAAATACGTATTTAGAAAATGAAAATCGAGACTTCTTTTCACCTTTTGCAAATTGGACGGCGCTTGATTTTTCAGTAAAACCGAGCGAAGTAATGCTGGATGGTTTTTCTGTAGCAGACATTTCTCAAAAAAAATTTCTTAATTTATTTTCTAAACAAAAGCCTCAAAATATTGAGTTAACAAGCGTTGTACCTGCAAATACAGCAATGTTTCTTTTGATGGGAATAAGTGATGTTACTTCTTTTAAAAATGATTATTCTGAATTTTTAAATCGAAAAAAAAATTCTGACACACTCGTAAATGTCGTAAAAAAAAATATTTTTTCGTGGACCGAAAATGAAATTGCCTTGGTTGTTACTGAACCTGAAAGCAGCGATTGGTCGGACAATGCGTATGCTATTTTTCATAGTAATGAAATCGAGAATGCAAAAGCGACATTAAATAATTTAACAGATTCCCTGAATGCACTTTTGGAGTTAAAAACGGATTCTGAGAATTATCAAGGTGTTGGGATCTATCATTTGCCGGTAAAAAATGAACTTTCCGAAATTTTTGGAACTATTTTTTCGTCGATAACAAATAATTATTACACTATTGTTGGAGATTATGTTGTGTTTGCAAACAGTTCGGAGGCATTGAAAAAATTTATTCAAGCCAATAAAAGTGGCAAAACATTGCAAAATGATATCTATTACAAAGAGTTTTCAAGCGATCATTTAGACAAAGAATCGAATGTTTATTTTTATGCGAACATTGCTCGTTCCACCAAAGTGTTGGAATCAGTTTTAAAAAATAATTTTTCGAAAGAGCTCGAAAATAAATTGCCACTTCTTCAAAAATTTCAAGCTTTCGGAATTCAATTTAGTGCGGATAAAGGAGTGTTTTATACAAATGCCTATTTCAAACGAAATCCCATCTACAAAAAAGAAAGTAACTCTATTTGGGAAATAAAATTAGACACCACGGTGAGCACGCAACCGTATTTTGTTACGAACCATTTAACAGGTGAAAAAGAAATTTTTGTGCAAGACGATGCGAATAAAATTTATCTCATCAGTAATACCGGAAAAATTTTATGGAAACAATCGCTGGATAAAAAAATAAAAGGTGGTGTAACGCAAATTGATCGGTACAAAAACGACAAATTGCAATTGCTTTTTAATACCACTTCTTCTATTTATTTGATTGATAGAAATGGAAAAAATGTGGAAGGTTATCCTGTTAAATTGCCTGCGAACGCTACTAATTCGCTTGCTGTATTTGATTATGAAAACAACAAAGATTATCGGATGATGATTGCTTGCGCAGATAAACATATTTATAATTATGAGGCGGATGGAAGTTTGGTAGATGGCTGGAAATTTGATGTTTCAAAAAATGTGATTCTCGCACCTATTGAGCGTTGTACGGTGGCTGGAAAGGATTACATCGTAGCGATTGACAGTACTGGAGATACTTATTTTTTAGATAGGCAAGGGAGAACGCGACTTCAATTGCAAAATACGTTACATGCTCCCGTAACTCATTTTTTTATTGATGCTGAAAAAAACTTGGAGCAGTCGAAAATTATTTGTGCCGATACACTTGGAAATATTCTTCGTTTAAGTTTTCGAGATGAGCCAGAAACCATTAAGATTGGTGATTTTAAAGAAAATCCATATTTTGATTACAAAGATTTAGATAATACTAAAATTCGAAAATATATTTTTCTCACGCATGAAAAATTGTCGGTTTATAATCCAGATAAAAGTTATTCGTTCAGCTATGATTTTAAAACGGAAATGAATAAAAAACCTTTATTCTTTTTGTATCCTGATAATAGTGGAAGAATAGGAGTGGTGTCTAAAAGCACAAACGAATTATTTCTGATTGACAATAACGGTAGACTTTGTAGCGGCTTTCTTTTGTATGGAAATACGCTTTTTAGTATTGCAGATATGAACAACGATGGGCAACTTTATTTGATTACAGGAAGTCCAGATAAAAATATTATTTTGTATCAATTGCAGTGATGGAAAATTGATTTGTCGCACTGTCATTAATTGTTTTATTTTTGTTTCTTTAAATTACAAATTCATGAAAGGAATTATTTTAGCAGGAGGATCTGGTACACGCCTACATCCGCTTACATTGGCGGTTAGCAAGCAGTTAATGCCTGTTTACGACAAACCGATGATTTATTATCCGCTTTCTGTGTTAATGATGGCGGGCATTTCAGAAATATTAATTATTTCTACACCTCATGATTTACCGAGTTTCGAACGTTTATTGGGAGATGGAAAAAGCCTTGGATGCAGCTTTAGTTACGCTGCTCAGGAAATTCCGAATGGGTTGGCACAAGCGTTTGTAATTGGCGAAAAATTTATCGGAAAAGAGAAAGTTGCCTTGGTATTGGGCGATAATATTTTTTACGGTGGTGGCTTGGGAAGATTGCTTCAAAACAATAAAAATCCGGAAGGTGGAGTGGTATTTGCATATCACGTGTCGGACCCAGAACGTTATGGTGTGGTGGAGTTTGATGGCGGGAATAAAGTTATTTCCATCGAAGAAAAACCGGAGAAACCGAAATCCAATTATGCTGTCCCTGGACTTTATTTTTATGATAATAGTGTGATAGAAATTGCTAAAAATTTAAAACCAAGTGCGCGCGGAGAATACGAAATTACGGATGTGAACAAAGAATATTTGAAACGTGGAAAATTAAAAGTGGGCATTTTAGATCGCGGCACAGCGTGGTTAGATACCGGCACGTTTGCTTCGTTGATGCAAGCTGCTCAATTTGTGCAAGTGATAGAAGAACGTCAAGGATTAAAAATCGGATGCATCGAAGAAATAGCCTACCGCATGGGATACATCAACAAAGAAGAATTAAAAAAAATAGCGACACCATTGCTGAAAAGCGGCTATGGAAAATATTTGATGCAATTATCAGAATAATAAAAATTGAAATGAACAAAATACTTGTTACTGGAGGTGCCGGATTTATCGCAAGCGCAGTGGCTGAAAAGCTAGCGGAGAATGCGGAAAATTTTGTCGTTATTGTAGATAACCTCCTTACGGGAGACGTGAAAAAAATCCCTGCATCCAAACACTCAAACATCAAATTTATTAAATGCGATGTAAATAATTTTACAGATATTTCAAGCGTTTTTTTCGCTTATTCTTTTGATTACGTTTTTCATTATGCCGCCGTAGTGGGCGTAAAGCGTACTTTGGAGCACCCTGTAATGGTTTTAAATGATTTAGAGGGAATAAAAAACATTCTCAATCTTTCCAAAAATACAGGAGTGAAAAGAGTGTATTATTCTTCTTCTTCCGAAGTATATGGAGAGCCGGTGGAATATCCGCAGAACGAAGAAACAACTCCGTTAAATTCTCGTCTTCCTTACGCTATTGTTAAGAACGCGGGCGAAGCCTATCTTAAATCTTATAAAAAAGAATTTGGGCTGGATTATACTGTTTTTCGTTTTTTCAATACGTATGGACCGAAACAAAGCAAAGATTTTGTGGTATCGAAATTCATCGCGGCAGCATTAAAAAATAAACCTATTTCGATTTACGGAGACGGAAAACAAACGCGTACTTTTTGTTTTATAAATGATCACATCGAGGCGTGTATCAACGCATTTTATCAAAATAAATTTGTGAACGATGTGGTAAATATTGGCGGAAACATTGAAGTTTCGATATTGGAATTGGCGAATACGATTATCAAAGTGTGTCATTCTTCTTCAAAAATTAATTTTTTGCCGGCTCTGGAAGAAGGCGATATGACGCGTCGGAGGCCAGATATTTCAAAAATGAATTTATTATTGGATCGACCACTACTTTCATTGGAAGAAGGCTTGAAACAAGTGCTTCAAAATACCCGATTTATTCTGTGAAAACAATTGAACAACTCCGAGATTTTTTTAGCATCGAGTTAGAAAATTTTTCTGAAAAATTAATTTTTTCACCGGAAGAATTATACCGCCCAATTACCTATATGCTTTCGTTAGATGGAAAAAGAACGCGCCCCGTTTTGCTTTTAAATGCTTGCGAAATGTTTGGCGGAAATATCAAAAAAGCTTTGCCAGCTGCGCTTTCCATCGAGTTGTTTCATAATTTCACATTGATGCACGATGACATTATGGACAAAGCTCCTTTGCGTCGCAATCAAACAACGGTGCATCAAAAATGGAATGAAAATGTAGCTATTTTAAGTGGTGATACTTTGTTGGTAGAAGCTTATAAATGTCTCAGTAAATGTGAGAAAAAAAGTTTTTCAAATGTGTTTTCTATCTTTAATTCTACCGCGATTGAAGTGTGCAGAGGACAACAATTGGACATGAATTTCGAGACGCAGAAAAAAGTTTCTGTGAACGATTATTTGGAAATGATTACGTTAAAAACGGCCGTGTTAATTGCTGCCAGCTTGAAAATAGGCGCGCTTACGGCGGGAGCGACAAATACGGAAGCAGAAAAAATATATGCGTTCGGAAAAAATATCGGAATTGCTTTTCAATTACAAGATGATTTGTTGGATGTGTATGGCGACGAAACAAAATTCGGAAAACAAACGGGCGGCGATATTCTTGCGAATAAAAAAACATTGTTGCTCATCTCAGCGCTCGATAAAGCAGACAATGACACGCGAAAAAAATTAAAAAAAATAGTTGCTCAAAAAAATAATTTTTCGAAAGAGAAAATAAGTGCTGTCAAAAAAATATACGATGAGTTGGGCGTTAAAAGCATTGCAGAATCGTACATTCAGCAGTATTATAAAAAAGCGATGAAAAATATGGACGCCATAAAAATTCCGGCATCTAAAAAAATAATTTTGAAATCGTTTGCTGAAAGTCTTATGAACAGAGAAAAGTAAAGAAAAAATAAAAATTTTGTCAATCAATTATTTAGTATTTTTGTTCCGAAAAAATAATTTTCAAAGGGGGATTAGCTCAGCTGGCTAGAGCGCTTGCATGGCATGCAAGAGGTCACCGGTTCGACTCCGGTATTCTCCACTTACAATTACATTTTGTATCCGATGGCGATACTCAAACTCGAATTTCTGAAATACAATTGGTTAGAAGTTCCGTTGCCAGTATATAAAAATGGTGTGAGGTTGTATTTGTATATAAAATCAATGAACACTGCATTTTGTAATAGGCGGTTGTTGTGTTGAAAGCCCAGACCAGTTTCTAACAAACTTCCTGCTACTTTTCCGAAAAGAGGATATTGAACGGCGAGATTGGTTTGCCCTTTCCAAATTTGATGTTGCGTAACATCCGATAAAATACTTGCGTGAGCGTATAACATATAATGAAGTGCCCATCCGGCGACAAAATAAAAAGTGTTTTTATTGTCCTTTTCACTCGAGAAACTTTGCTTTACCAATAAAGGAATTTGAAGTTCGTTGGTAGAAAGAGTATGCTCGTAATTAAAATTTTTATCGTAAATAACAGAATATCCTCGTTCAAAATAATAGGAATTAAAAGTCATGCCTTGCCGTACGTATTCGATTCCTGCAAGAATACTCAAATTGGTACGGAACAAAATTTCTTCTTCTGCGCGGATATTAAACCCTGGAGAGGATTTCGTATTCGCCGTATAATCCGAATTGTTTTGATAAAAAGAAAGTACTGGAGCAATTGCAAATCTTTTTTTTAATTCAAAAGTTTGCAAAAAACCGTTGCCTTGTGCCAACAGCATTTGCTGCGAACTGCAAAAAAGCAGCATCGAAAAAATAATTTTTTGAACCCTGTTTTTCATCCGAAAAAATACGCGCAAATGTAAGCAGAAAATGATGGTAGAAACACTTGTAACCGTTTTTTCATAAGAAATAGAAATGAAGTACTTAAAAACAGGATAAAAGGGAGTCTAAAATTAATTTTCTTGCAATAGCTTTATTTTATTCTTTCTCCTCAAAAAATAATTTTCAAGGATATTTTTCTCACACGAAAAATAAAAAGTAAATTGCTCCAACAAAAATTTCAGTATCAAAAAATAATGCTCCGAAAATTAATTTTTTACATCGTTTTTTTTATTCCTTTAGTTGTTTTTTCGCAAGACGAAACGTCCTCGCCTTTTGATTTATACGGACCTCCAAACACCTTTACGTATAAGGATATTAAGAGTGCCATCAAAGAAGCGGACGAAGTGTATAAACTTAATTTAACCAACGAAACGGTTGATCCAAAATGGTTTTTAAAAATCGGGAAACTGAAAAATGTAGAAGTATTTACGATAGGTTTTAATGGCTTTACACAATTGCCAGATGATTTTTCCAAACTCGATAATTTGGTTTATTTTTCGTCTGTAGGAAACCCGTTTGTTACTTTGCCAAGTGATATCGGGAATTGCAGCGGCTTGATGGAAATGAATTTAAGTTTGACAAATCTCGATTCTTTACCTGCAAGCATTGCCTATTGGCAGCGTTTGGAAAAATTTTCGATTCAAGATAACAAAGCAGATACGTTAAAACTTCCCAATAATATCGGTTATTTGAGCAGTTTAAAAACCTTGTCTATTTCCAATTCTCCTTTAGATACCTTGCCGCGAACAATTGGTTCTTTACAAAATTTACAAACGCTTTCGCTGATTGCTTGTAAATTAAATCGGCTTCCAAAAGCATTGGGAAAAATAAATTCTTTGCAAACGTTGGAGTTGGATAATAATAATTTAATTGCGTTGCCGGAAAGCGTTTGCCATTTGCATCATTTACAATATTTGTCGTTGCGGAATAATAAATTTACGCATTTGCCGGACGAAATTTGTTTTCTGAAAAACCTTACTACACTTGACTTGCGAGGAAATAAATTTTCTCCTTACGATATCGAAATTTTGCAGGCATTGTTGCCGAAATGTTCTATTTTGTGGGATGCAAAATAAATGCCTCCAAAAAAATAATTTTTCAAATCTCAAAAAAATATTATTCTCAAAATAACTATCTTTACAATCATTTTTTAAAAACAAAACCTCATGAAATTCAATGATATCAAGTATTCTCGTCCAGATGTTAAAATGTTGGCGGAAAAATTCAACGCGCTTCTCAAAAAATTTAATGGAGCTTCGGCTTTTGAACAAAAACAATTAATGAGCGAAATCAACGCTTTGCGCAACGATTTCGATACGATGGCAACACTTTCTAGCATTCGTCATTCGATAGATACTAACAACGAATTTTACAATGCTGAAAAAGATTTTTTCGACAATAACGGACCTACAGTCGAGGGTTTAATCAGCGAGTACTACAAAGCTTTGATAAAATCTTCGCATCGTTCGGAATTAGAAAAAGAATACGGAAAACAATTGTTTACGATTGCGGAAATGTCAATAAAAACATTCTCTCCAGAAATTATCGAAGATCTTCAAAAAGAAAATCAATTGGGCAGCGAATACACGAAAATATTGGCTTCTGCGAAAATTAATTTTGATGGAAAAGAATTAAATCTTTCTGATTTAGCAAAATATACAACGTCCGATAAACGTGAAGTTCGTCAAGAAGCAAATAAAAAGAAATACGAATTTTTCACAAAACATGCCGCAGATTTAGATCGTATTTACGATGAATTGGTAAAAACCAGACATAAAATGGCGCTTAAATTAGGCTTCAAAAATTTTGTGGAAATGGCTTATTTCCGAATGTTGCGCAGCGATTACAATGCAGAGATGGTGGCTTTTTATCGCCAACAAGTAGAAAAATTTATTGTGCCAATTGCTAGTAAATTACGTCAGAAACAAGCCGAGCGTTTGGGTTTAAATAAATTAAAATTTTACGATGAAGCAGTTGATTTTAAAACTGGGAATGCTGCGCCTAAAGGCGATCCGGATTGGATTCTAAAAAATGCGATAAAAATGTATTCTGAACTTTCTCCAGAAACAAAAATATTTTTCGACCACATGGTGAATGATGAAATGATGGATTTGGTTTCTAAAAAAGGAAAAGCTGGTGGCGGTTATTGCACGTACATTGGCGCTGAAAAAAGTCCATTTATTTTTTCCAATTTTAATGGAACAAAACACGATATTACCGTTCTTACACACGAAGCCGGACACGCATTTCAGGCATATTCCAGTCGTAATTTATCCGTTCCAGAATATTTTTTCCCAACCTACGAAGCTGCCGAAATACATTCGATGAGTATGGAATTTATTACTTGGCCTTGGATGGAATTATTCTTTAAAGAGGAAACAGAAAAATTCAAATTCTCGCACATGAGCAGCTCGCTTTTGTTTTTACCTTACGGAGTTGCTGTGGACGAGTTTCAACATTGGGTGTATGAAAATTATGAAGCTACGCCTGCCGAAAGAAATACAGCTTGGAGAACTATCGAAAAAAAATATTTGCCACACCGCGATTATGATGGAAACGAATTTTTAGAGAAAGGTGGTTTTTGGCAACAACAAGCACACATTTATCAAAGTCCGTTTTATTATATTGATTACACATTGGCTCAAATTTGTGCTTTTCAATTTTGGAAAAAATCGAACGAAAACAGAGTACAAGCTTTGGCGGATTACACCAATCTTTGTAAACAAGGTGGCAGTTATTCCTTTTTAAAATTAGTTGAAATTGCCAAATTAGTTTCGCCTTTTAGCGGAGGATGTTTAGAATCTGTTGCCAACGAAGTAAATCATTGGTTAGAAAGTGTAGATGATTCGAAGTTTTAAATAGAACTTAATTTTATGGAAACGCTTTCAGACATCAAAAACGGACAATACCGAAAAAACATTCAGTTGGGAATGGAAGTAAATGTGGTGCTGAAACGCGATCAAAAAACCGGCAAACTTACTTCAGGGAAAGTGCGCTGGATACTCACCAGTAAACCTTTTCATTCACACGGAATTAAAGTAATGCTCGAAACACGAGAGGTTGGAAGAGTGCAGGAAATCGTGGCTTGAAAAATTATTTTTTTGAAGACTCTTTTTCTTAATTTCTTTTTTCTTGAAAAAAAAGAAACAAAAATTCAAGGCTTGGATTTCTCCTTTCATTTTAGCTTCCCGAAAGCTATTCGTTGGGTGATTTCCTCGTTACTCTCGGAACTTCCCAATCTCATCACGCTTTCATTTTGCTAAAATTTTATTCGAAATCCGATGCCATTTTTCTGTTCCAAAAAATAATTTCTCTATGTTATTTGGACTTGCATCAAGACAAAAGAAAGAAAATAAATTTTTATTCCTGAAAATACACGCGTTTAACACGTCTCGAAACATTGAAATTTTAAAGAGTGCCAGAAATTGCGTTTCGAAAAATTATTTTTTTCATTGCTAATTTTTTCGTTCTTTTGAATAGAGAAAAAACGTTCGTGTAAAAATGACACTTATTTAGATTTTATTTCCTGTGAAAAAAGACATTCATCCGCCGCTTGTAACCGATGTGGCGCTCGCCGTTGTGAAAGATTCGAACGAATTTGGTGAAGCAATTTGGAACATTTATTTACTCAATTTAAAAAAAGAAAACATCACACACGTATTGGTTACCTCAAAAGGGTACGGAAATTACAACGGAGAAGAAGTGAAAACGTCAACGCTACGTCATTTTTTTGAAAACGTTCCAGCGCAAAATGCGATAAAAATTGAGCCGATTATAGAAGGACTTTTTGGACTGAACAACGAGTATCTATTGAGTTTTTACATCAACAAAACTTTGTACGATAAGAAATATGTTTTTTTAGCGGAAAGTATTCAAGAAGAAAATTTAATTACGCTACCCATTCTTCATAAAAAAGGAGTGATGATAAAATAATTTTGAAGCCTGTATTTTCTATGTTACAGACGAAAACGAAAAAATCAACGTTATGAATGTGCAAGCATTTATTTTGACAAAGAAAAAATAATTTTATGGGCGATAAAAAAATAAAAATCGAAGACATCCTTTTTTTGGATATTGAAACTGTACCTATTGTTTATAATTATGATGAAATGGACGAAACGATGCGCCATTTATGGGATCATAAATTTATTTATCAAAAAGAGGCTGATCCTGTGGAGGGCTATAAAAAAGCAGGTGTTTATTCGGAATTCGCAAAAATAATTTGCATTTCTGTTGGTGCTTTTAAAGAAGGAAATTTTCGTTTAAAATCTTTTTTCGGCGACGATGAAAAAATAATTTTAGAAAATTTTTCTGCGCTTCTGAATCAACATTATAATAAAGAACAACATCGGCTTTGCGCGCACAACGGCAAGGAATTTGACTTTCCATTTATCGCGAGAAGAATGCTCATCAGCGGAATAAAACTGCCAGAAATGCTTGATATTGGCGGTAAAAAACCTTGGGAAATAAAACATTTAGATACAATGGAGTTGTGGAAATTCGGTGATTATAAAAATTATACTTCTTTAAATTTATTGGCAGCCGTTTTCGGAATTCCAACGCCAAAAGATGACATTAACGGAAGTGATGTGGCGCGTGTGTATTGGGAAGAAAAAAATATTGCTCGAATTGCAACTTATTGTCAAAAAGATGTTTTAACGGTTGCTCAACTTTACCTGCGGATGAAAGGTGAAAAAATGATTTCTCAAGAAAATATTTTCATCGTATAAATAGTGTGTCGAAAAATTAATTTTTCGACACGTAAAAAGACATAAAAAAATCCTTCGCGTAAATGCGAAGGATTTTTCAAAATAAATTCTGTTCGATTATTATGGAAGTGTGATATTATACGTTATTCCATTAATAGTAAGCGTTGCTAAATTATCACAATTTCCATTCCCGAAATCTAAAATACGTGTTGATTTTCCATTCGGTGTAATATTTACAGTTCCGCTTCTAATCCAATGACAATCTAATACCCAATCCAATGGTTTCGTAATTTGAGTGGTGTAACTGATTCCATTTGCATCCACACCTGTAGAACCTCCAATTACATTGTATTCATCCGTCGGCGAATAAGCTGTAATAGATCCATTTACCATAGTGCGTGTTCTGTTAGCGTTCCAAGTGTGTACTTTTCCATCAGCGCGCGTAATTTTTATATTTGCGTTCACCGACCAAAAATACTGCCCAGAAGAATTACGTCCCATATTTGTAACCGTTTTCGTACCCTGAACATTGTTTTCGTTCACATAATAATTACTAAATGTAATGGTGCGAACGGAAGCCGAATCAAAATAATGGTTCGTATAATTTACAATAATTTCACCTCTTCGGTATCTGCCATCCATACACATACAATCTGTTGTCCCAAAATTAATTGTTAATACGTGTGCAGAATCTTTAACGGTTGCACAAGTACTTAACACATTATCTCCGCCTTGCTGCGGACGGTAAGTTGTTTGTCCTTTTGCTGCATTGTCAGCAATGTTGCTGGCATCTTGCGAAAACAAGCTGGCTTGAGCGTTGTCAGCGCCAGATTCTGTATCTCTATCTTGAGGTGCGTCGGAATTTTTTTTGCATCCGATAAAAATAAAGGCTAAAAAAGCTGCGCTTAAAAGTCCTTTAATTAAAATTTTTTTTGTTTTCATGGATTTATTTTTTACGTTTTTGTTTGATTAAATGAATAGACAAATTAGTGTAAAAAAGGTTTAAAATCTTTTTTTTCAATTACTAAAGTCAGTTATTGATATGAATTTTTCATGAAGATAATTATTCTTTCGCTTTCAATAAGAATTTATTGAGATGTATTATTTCTATAATCGTACTAACTTTAGTACCTTTGCGGATGAAATAAACGAATTTTTTAATCTCAAAAATAAAAAAATATGTATCCCGAAAATTTAGTTGCCCCGATGAAAGCCGAACTAATTAGTGTAGGTTTTGAAGATTTAACAACGCCCGATGCTGTGGATAAAGCTATTAAAAGTGCTGGGACCACACTGGTGGTGATAAATTCTGTATGTGGATGTGCCGCAGGTGCAGCGCGCCCTGGAATTCGCATCGCTGTAAAGAACGAAAAAAAGCCAACGCATTTAACCACTGTTTTCGCTGGATTTGACACAGAAGCAGTTGCCAAAGCAAGACAATTTATGGCTCCTTATCCTCCATCTTCGCCTTGTATTGCACTTTTTAAAGATGGTAAATTGGTTCATTTTGTGGAAAGACATCACATAGAAGGTCGCTCTGCAGAAATGATTGCAGATCATTTGAAAATCGCATTTGACGAATTTTGTTGAAAAAAAACAGTAAAAAAGGGCGGTTGAAAAATTAATTTTTCGACTGTCTTTTTTCGAACATTCTCATTTTGGAAAAAAAACTATCTTTGTAACATTATTTAATTAAAACCATTAACCATGCAACACGGTGTTTATTTGGAGTTTATGAACTTCAGCGGAGGCGAAATATTTGTTATTCTCATTATTATTTTACTTTTATTCGGAGGTAGAAAAGTGCCTGAATTGATGAAAGGACTTGGAAAAGGTATCAAAGAATTTAAAGATGCATCCAACGGGATTGACAACGATGCTCCGAAAAAAGATTTAGAGAAAAAAGATTAATCTACACTATTTCCCAATCGTATCAACTGTTTTAATAAACTGTTGATTTTTTTCATTAATTCTATTTTAAATTTTCTTGAAGACTTATTCCTCTTTAACTGCGATACAAAAAGATTTTTCGGAAGGCAAATTGACCTGCGTAGAATTAGTGAAAAATTATCTTTCGCGCATCGAAGAAAAGAAACATTTGAATATTTTTCTGGAAGTTTTCTCTGCGGAAGCGCTGGAGAAAGCTACAATTATTGATGAAAAAATAAAAGCTGGAACAGCTGGTCGTTTGGCAGGAATGGTAATTGGCATGAAGGATAATATATGCATCAAAAATCATAAAATTTCTGCGTCTTCAAAAATTCTTGAAAATTTCACTTCGCTTTACAGCGCAACGGTTACCGAACGTATTTTAGCTGAAGATGCCATTATTATTGGACGTTGTAATTGTGATGAATTTGCGATGGGCAGCTCCAACGAAAATTCTGCTTTCGGAAATGTACTCAATCCTTTGAATGAAAAAAAAGTTCCAGGAGGCTCTTCTGGAGGCTCTGCTGCAGCTGTTGCAGCAGATTTATGTTTAGCAGCATTGGGAACAGATACTGGCGGATCGATTCGTCAGCCGGCTTCTTTTTGTGGCGTGATTGGCTTAAAACCCACTTATGGAAGGGTTTCCAGACACGGCGCGATTGCTTATGCCTCTTCGTTTGATCAAATTGGTCCGATTACAAAAAATATTTTTGACGCGGCACTTTTACTGGAAATTATTGCAGGCGCAGACGAATACGACAGCACGGTTTCCTCTAAAAAAGCAGAACAGTATTCAAAAAATTTAGAGAACAAATCGCCGAAAAAAATAGCAGTGTTAAAGGATTGCATGGAAAAGGAAGGATTAGATCCGGAAATAAAATTGCACATCGACACGCTGATTGAAAAATTAAAAAAAGAAGGACATACGATTGAAATGGTTGGTTTTCCTTACATCGACTATCTGGTACCAACCTATTATGTGCTTACCACAGCCGAAGCTTCTTCCAATTTATCCCGCTACGACGGTATTAATTACGGTTATAGAAGTGCAACGGCGAATGATTTGGAAACTACCTATACACAATCGCGCAGCGAAGGTTTTGGCGCGGAAGTGAAACGAAGAATTATGCTCGGAACATTTGTTTTGAGCGCTGGTTATTACGATGCGTATTATGCACGCGGACAAAAAGTAAGACGTTTGTTGCACGATAAAACAGCGGAAATTTTAAGTGAGTACGATTTTATTTTATCTCCGACAACTCCAGGAACAGCTTTTGATTTCGGAAAAAATTCGGCAGATCCGATTAAAATGTATTTGGAAGATATTTTTACCGTGCAAGCAAATATTGCAGGAATTCCAGCTATTTCATTACCCATCGGCAAACACAGTAACGGTTTGCCTTTCGGAATACAATTGATGGGAAAAAAGTTTGGAGAAACAGAATTACTTGCCTTCTCCAACTATTTAATCAACATATAGTCGTGCAGAAATTTTTTTTTTCGAGTTTGAAAAAAAGATTTTATTGTTTAGCTTTGCAGAACTCGTGTTTGTGATGAACTAACTTTTTTTGTTGCTTTCCGTATAATGTATCGCATGAAACTGAAGAACTACATATTTCTCCCGGCTTTCCTTCTTACGCTCTCGGCGGCAGCCCAATCGATTGCGCCGGCAAAAGCACCAACACTAAAAAAAGACAGTGTTGTTACTACTACGTTTGAAGACGACCCGATTGCTGCGATGCTCGATAGTTTATCGAATTTGCAATATTTTGATAAAACAGCAAAAAAATCATCTCTTCAAAAAAGAATCATAGGAAAATATCATTTCTCTGCGGATTCTGTTCCTCAATACGATGACAAAATATACGAAGCTCGTTTAGCAAAATTAGATGCGCAATCACCTTTCGATTTAGCCTATAACGATGCTGTAAAACAATACATTTTACTTTACGCTGTAAGGAGAAGAGATTTGGTGTCGAGGATTATGGCTATGTCGAAATTATATTTTCCGATGTTTGAAGAATTGCTCGATAAATACAATTTACCTCTGGAATTAAAATACCTTGCCGTAGTGGAATCTGCATTAAATCCGAGCGCTAAATCACGCACCGGAGCACGCGGTTTGTGGCAATTTATGTACACCACTGGAAAAATGTATAATTTGAATACAACTTCTTACGTAGACGAACGCAGCGATCCATATAAATCAACCGTTGCAGCCTGTGAATATTTTCAATATTTATACGATACTTTTGGCGATTGGCAATTGGTTTTAGCAGCCTACAACAGCGGACCAGGAACAGTAAGTCGTGCCATTAGACGCTCTGGCGGAAAAACAAATTATTGGGCAATTCGTCCGTATTTACCGAAAGAAACACAAGGTTATGTTCCCGCTTTCATCGCTGTAAATTATGTGTTGAATTATACGGCAGAACACAATATTTTTTCGGCAGTACCTCAAAAAACTTATTTTCAGGTAGATACCGTGAAAATAAAACAACAACTTTCTTTCAATCAAATTTCTTCGGTATTGCACATTCCTATTTCAGAAATTGAATTTTTAAATCCGGAATATAAATTAGATGTGGTGCCTTACAATCCAGATGGAGAAGAGTCCAGTTTGTGTTTACCGAAAGAAGATGTGGGAACTTTTATCACCAACGAAACAGCCATTTACAATTATTTAAAAACAGATACTGCTACGAGCGAGCAAATATTGGCGATGCAGGCATCTGAACCAATTGCGAAAACGTATAGAGTAAAAAAAGGCGAACATTTAAGCACCATTGCAAGTCGTTATAAATGCAGCGTTCGCGAATTAAAAGAATGGAATAATTTGCGTTCTTACAACATTCACGCTGGTGAAAAATTAACGATTTATATTACTTCTGGAGGAAACAGAGCAAAAGAAAGTTATGCGGCAAACAAGAAACAGCGAAAAAACGTATCTAAAAATAATAATTCTGATTATTACACGATACAAAATGGCGATACCCTTTGGAGTATCGCTAAAGCGCACGGACTAAGCGTTGAAAAATTAAAAAAAATCAATAATTTTAGCGATAATCAGCGCTTGAAAAAAGGCAGCAAAATAATTATCGCCATGGCGGGCAATTGAAAAAATATTTTTTCAAGATGCGTAGCGCAAAAATAATTTCATATCTATTTCATCCTTTATTAATGCCTCTTTTTGGGGTGTTTTTAATTTTTAATTTTGGGCAAGAAAATTATTTTTTGATTCCTCTTTCCGTACAAAAAATAACGTATCAAATTATTTTCGGATTTACTTTAGCACTACCTATTTTGTGCTTAATTGCTTTGAAGTATTCTCATCAAATTAAAAATTTTGAATTGAAAAGTCAAGAAGAACGCAGACTTCCGTATGTTATTACGGCTGTTTTTTTTACATTGGCTTATGCCAGTTTGAAATTTATTTCTCCAAATTCTTTTCCAATTATTCAATTTTTATTAGGCGCAACCATTAGTTTATTACTTGTGATGCTGATAAATTTAGAATTTAAAATAAGTGCACATACTACTGGAATTGGCGGTATTACAGGACTTTTTACTGGTGTCGGATTTAAAATACATGTCGATTTGCACCTTTTAATTATGAGTTTATTTTTTATTTCAGGATGCGTGGCGTATGCTCGATTGCATTTAAAAGCACACCGACCGATGGAAGTATATGCTGGATTTTTTCTTGGATTTTTGTCGGAATTAATCGTGGTATTATTCGTTTGAAAAATTATTTTTTCAACGCTTCATTTCTTCCGCTTTGCGCTTGCTCAATTCGTCCAACACGTCGTCGTAAATGCTATCCATAAGTACTGGATGATGGCTGTAAAAATCAAAACTTTTATTGTATTGTTCTGCCGTAATTTTCTCTTCTTTTAAAGGGTCGAAATAAGGTGCGTTTGGATTTGTTTTATTATCCTGCACCGACTTCAAATCGATGCTTGCTTCTAACAGATTTATTTTCACCAATACACTTACCATTTTTTCTCGTGGTAACACGTTGACAGGAATTTCTACTTCTTTTTTGCTATGGCACCCAATCGAAAAAGCAAAAGCGAAAACAACTATTCCCAAATGTAATTTCATAAAAACAAATTTAGTATTTTCCTACAATTGGCATTTTACGACCTGTTCCAAAAGCTTTATCCGAAACCCTTAATACAGGCGGCGTTTGATGACGTTTGTATTCGTTATTATTTATCATTTGAATTATTTTTTTTATCAACAAAATATCAAAACCAGAAGAAATAATTTCTTTTTCACTTTGTTTTTTTTCGATGTATTGAAATAAAATTTTATCTAAAATTTCGTAATCCGGCAAGGAATCAGAATCCTTTTGATCGTGACGCAATTCCGCAGAAGGAGCTTTCGAAAAAATATTTTTTGGAATCACTTTTTTAGTTGAATTAATTGTGTGCGCCAATTCGTATACTTCTGTTTTATACACATCCCCGATAACGGACAATGCGCCGCACATATCGCCGTAGAGTGTTCCGTAGCCCACAGCCATTTCGCTTTTGTTGGAAGTATTCAATAAAATGTGACCGAATTTATTTGACAAAGCCATCAACATTATTCCGCGGATACGCGCCTGCATATTTTCTTCTGCCAGGTTAAATGGACGATTTTCAAAATGCGGCTGCATCGTTTTTTCGAGTGTGTCAAACGTATTGTCGATGGAAATAAGTTGATGATGACAACCGATATTTTTAACCATTTCGAGCGCATCAGCAACGGAATGATCGGAAGAAAATTTAGACGGCATCAACACTGAAAAAATATTTTTTCCACCGAGCGCTTCACAAGCCAAAGCCAACACTACGGCAGAATCAATTCCGCCAGAAAGCCCGACAATAGCCGTTTTAAAATTATTTTTTTCGAAATAATCTCGAATCCCTAACACCAAAGCAGATTGTATTTTTTCAGCTTTCGAAAAATTATTTTTTTGAAGTGTTTTTTCTTCGCTAATTTTTTTTAATTCTTCTTTATCGGATGAAATTTCATAGATTTTAAAATCTTCTGAAAAAGAATTTAATTCGTCGAACGGTTTGCCATCATTGCTTATGACCATAGAGCCACCATCAAAAATTAAATCGGTTTGCGCACCCACTTGATTCACATAAAATAAGGGTAATTTATATTTTTTTACAGCTTTTGTTATAACAGATTTTCTAATTTCAGCGTGCGTAGTAGAAAAAGGCGAAGCAGCAATATTAACAATAAAATCCGGATTGTGTTTCATCAATTCATCCATTGGATTAACGGTGTACAAGGGATTTTCATCGTACCATAAATCTTCACAAATCGTCAAAGCAATTTTATGATTTTTAAAATGTACAACGTCCCATTTTTTATTCTGTTCGAAATGTCGACACTCGTCAAACACATCGTAATCGGGTAATAATGTTTTAGCATGTATGGATTTTATTTCTCCATTTTCAAGAAAAAAAGCCGCATTGAAAATTTTTTTTTCGTGTGCATTTTTATTCGCGCTTGGCGCACCAACAATGGCAGAAATTCCAACACATTGTTTGGCAATTTCCATTACCGCATTTTCGCATTGCTGAATAAAATGTGTGTATTCCAGTAAATCTTTTGGAGGATATCCGCACGCCGAAAGTTCCGAAAATACTATTAAATCAACCTTTCCCAGCTTTGCCTGTTGAATAGTATTTTTTATTTTGAAAACATTTTTTTCAAAATTGCCGATATGATAATTAAGTTGCGCTAAAGCTATTTTCATAGAAATAAAAAATCCCGATGGGTGAAATCGGGATTAAAAGTAAAGATTATTTTTTTTCTAAAACAACACGCCCAAATTTAGTTGAAGTCCTTTGGAGAGGATTTCGCTGCTGCTACTTTTGTTCACATTTAAAAATCCGTTATCAAATAATAAACCTGCAACCAAAGCGGTACTGCCACTCGGATTAAATTCAACGCCACCGCCTATCAACAAAGAAAGACGAACTGGATTGGTTGCATTTTGTACATCGCTCCCATTTGTGGAAGTTGCTGGAGCGGATCCAACAGTAGTGGTAATATTATCAGTTGCTTTTAAATTAACGCCAAGTCCTAAACCAAACTGTCCGTAATATTTAAGCAATCCAATCGCATTGGTTTTCATTTTTAACGTTAATGGAATTTGCAAATATTGCAATTGCTCTATGTTTGCTATGGTGGTGGTGATATTCATTGGAGCAGTGGTAGTCGTATTAGTATAAGTACCGCCGATACTAGCAACGCCCAAGCCGGTGGCAAAAGAATAATTATCTGTAAAGCCAAATTCGAGCATAACGCCATAACTAAATCCTAACTTTGGACCATTGGATGCATTATTAGGGGTGTTAGGCTTGAACCAATAAAGTCCAGGCGCAGCTTCCAATCCGAAATGGAATTTTTTATCGGAAGAGGATTGTGCAAATGCTGTGATTGCAAAAATGCTCGCAAAAGTTAAAGTAAGTATCTTTTTCATAATTTTGACGTTTTTAATTGAGAAGCAATATTACGTTTTTTTTTCATACATTATTTTCAACATGAAAAATTTAAGGAGGTTTAAGTCGGTTCTTGTATTGTTATTTTTTACATCGTGTAGCCATAATCGCTTGGATGTAGATGTTTCAAAAATAACAATTCCGGAAGTTAAAGTAGATCGATTGGATCAAGAGATATTCCAACTTTCGCCTAATAATACGGCGTTAGAATCTCAAAAATTGGAAAAAAAATACGGTATTTTTTATGCTCATTTGATTAGTAATTTTATCAATGATGGCGGGATAAAAGATACATCATACCTCACTAGTTTAAAACGATTTATTACGGATCCATCCATGCGAGAAGCATACGACAGCTGTGAAAAAAAATTTGCCAACGTGTCCTTTTTACAAACAGGTTTAACAGATGCGTTCAAACATTTCAAGTATTATTTTCCGGAGAAAAAAATTCCGAAAAAAGTAGTGGTTTTAATGTCAGGTTTTAATTATTCCGTCGTTAATTTTGACGGCGTATTGGGAGTTTGTTTGGAAATGTATTTAGGATCCAATTGTCGTTTTTATCCGATGTTGCAATTGCCGCAATACAAAACAATAGATATGTCGGCGCCATACATGGTAAGTGATTGCGTAAAAGGCTGGATGAATACCGAGTTTCCACAAAACGAAACTAAAAATAATTTTTTGACAAACATTATTCATGCTGGAAAAATTTTATACGTAACCGATGCGATGCTTCCAGATGTGAGCGATACGTTGAAAACCGATTTCTCGAAAAAACAAACCGATTGGTGCATCAAAAACGAATACAATATGTGGGCGTTTTTTATTCAACAAAAAATGTTGTATTCCAACGATTTTACAGAAATTGTAAAGTTTACGAACGAAGGTCCGTTTACTGCTGCGTTTAATAAAGAGTCGCCTGCACGTACAGGAAATTGGATAGGTTGGCGCATTGTACAAGCGTATATGAACAATCATCCGGAAGTAAGTTTGCAACAATTAATGGATGAAAAAGATTGCGAGAAAATATTGTTGGGATCAAAATACAAACCGTCAAAATAATTTAATAAATATGTCGAAAAAAAAATCTTCTGAAATAAAATTTTCCGTAACGCTGGATGAAAATAATGTTCCTGAAAATATTATTTGGGAAGCTATGGATGGAAAAGAAAAAAGTGAGAGTAAATCCGTATTTATTTCCATTTGGGATGCGAATGAAAACAATACTCTCAAAATTGATTTGTGGACAAAAGAGATGAATGTGGATGACATGAAACGTTTTTTTCATCAAACCCTCTTATCCATGTCGGATACATTAAAGCGCGCAACTGGAGAAGATAAAATGGCGAATGATATGAAAGATTTTTGCCATCATTTTGCCGAAAAATTAAATTTATTAGAAAAATAGTTTTCATTCTAAATGACATTATAAATGATTGACAATCACCTATTTGATTTTTAATTAGAATAAAATTTTGATTTCTCAAAGAATTTAGTATATATTTGTTAATCGAAAAATAGACACTAAAAAAATAAAAGCGCATGAAAAAATCATACTCTTTATCCCGAAAAAAAATCTTTATAGGCATCGCTTCATTATCCTTTATTTTTTGTGGAAGCAATATAAACGCACAAATATTTTTTAATAACGGCGCCCAAGTTTACGTGGCTTCTTCCACCATTGTTCAGATAAATGCTGGCTTACAAAGCGATAACATCATTGCAGGTCCTGGTGATTTTGATAACGAAGGAATTATCACGGTTACCAGCAATGGGGCTTTTCCGGGAAATATAGATCTTACTAATAATTCGGTGATGCACGGAAATGGAACTTATTATCTGGATCAAAATTGGATAAACGATGCTACTTTTAACGCAAACAACAGTGTTGTTAACATGAATGGAAATGCTGCAACACAACTAATAACAAGCACCACCAATACAATAACTACTTTTGATACACTGGAACTTACTGGTACAGGAGTTGGGGCGGCACGCATCAAACGTCAAACATTGAACGCTAATGTTACCAATGCACTTATCATTAATGACAGAGAATTGGCAACAGATAACAATACCATGCGTGTTTTAACTCCTACGCTTACTGCCGTTACAAATACAACCGTACCTGGCAATGAAGGTTTTGTAAGTAGTCTTGGAACTGGAAGTTTATCGCGTGTTACAAATACTGCTGCTGTTTACTTTTATCCAACAGGATCCAGTTTAGGTACTACTAGATATCGCCCAGTAAAATTGACCCCAGTAGCTGCTAATATTGATACCTTTTCTGTTCGCTTAGCAAACAATGATCCAACCCTTGATAGTTATAACAAAGCTTCTTTAGATAGCACGCTTTGTAAGGTGAATCCCTTATTTTATCATTTGATTAAGCGCGTTTCTGGAACGGACAATGCAGCTATCGATATTTTTTACGACCAAACAAATGACGGTTCTTGGAATGGCATTGCACAGTGGAACACACCACAAGTGGTAAAATGGAATAATACAGGAGTTGTAACGGCTACTACCACTGTTCCATTAAGTGATGTATTAAAAACAAATTGGAGTAATTTCAGTAATACGCCTTACGTACTTGCTGCACCAAATCCTGCGGCGCCTGTGATTAATTGTATCGGACCTATTTGTCCAGGAACACCAAATAACTTAGTTACCGTTACAGGAAATGGGACTTCATACACTTGGACAACTCCTGGCGGAACTACCATTGTATCTGGACAAGGAACTGATTCTCTTATTGTGAATTGGGGAAATACTCCGGGTACTATTACGGTAATTTCGAATTCTAACACAGGCTGTTCTTCCAGTCCGGCTTCTTGTACAGTTTCATTAAATCCGAAACCAGATGCAGGCTTTGATACTATTTCTTCTGGAACGTATAATAATTTATATGCTTTTAATGATACTAGTAAAGGTGGCGTAACATCGTGGGCATGGTTATTCGGCGATGGTTCCAGTTCTACATCACAAAACCCAACCCACAACTATCCAGGTGCTGGTATCTATCCAGTAACAGAAGTAGTAACGAACGCTTTCGGATGTAAAGACACTATCACGTACGACGTAAAAGTAAATGAAGGAATTATTATTCCCAACGTGTTTACTCCAAATGGAGATGGTAAAAACGACGAATTTTATATCCCGAACAGCGGAATGAAACAGTTTTCGATTGACATATTTAATCGATGGGGCGTAAAAGTATTTAGCTCTACAGCTTCGGATATACGTTGGGACGGACGATCTACAGCAGGTGTTAATATGTCTGATGGAACGTATTATTATATTTTGAAAGCAGTTTCTACTTCAGGTAAAGATTATAATGTGAATGGATTTGTAACACTTATTAGAGGAAAATAAAATTAGTATTCTCTACATAAAAAAGAGGCTCGAAAAATTAATTTTTCGAGCCTCTTTTTTATACAAAAAACTTTATCTCTTTCCACTCCTGAAGAATTTCCTCTCGCTCTGAAAAAAGATGTTCAACGAACGATTTATCTTTTTTAATTAAACGTCTTAAACTTATTTTTCCTTTTACTTTTTTGATCAAACGCTGATAACGCAAAGCATATTTTCCGCTTAGCGGAAGTAAAAGAATAAAGCCAATCAATACGAAAAAATTGAAGAAATGAATCAGTAAAAGGCTCTCCATTATATAAAAAATTAAGAAAATAAAAGTGCCAGCGCTACAATTCACAGAGCTGAAGAACTCTATGTTTTTAACGATTTTATTGGTGAGCGAATACGAAATTTTATACGGCACATAATGAACAATTAATCCGTAAACGAAAAGAGGAAAGCCAATAACAAGTTCGAAAACTTGTATCGAAAAATTATTTTTTTGAGCGTATGTAATTGGATTTTTCCAGAAAAAATAATCGCGCAAATTATTTTTTTCCAATTCTTCTGAATATGCGACAATCTTTTTTCGAAAAATTTCCGCCTTCGAAAAATTATTTTTTTGAAGACGATTTATTGCTTCTGCAATTCCGCAACTCAGTAAAAACTTTTTCTCCGATTTGCTTTCTGAAAAATTATTTTTTGAAAGTATTTCTTTTCCATATATCTCTTCCAAATCCGCTACCAAAAAATCATTTTTTTGCTCCTCGATAATTAATAATTCTGCCGCCATTTGTTTTTCCAAATCACCTGTAAGTGCATTAATAGCACGCGCTTTATCCTCTTTATATAATTCTTCGTACGCTTTTAATTTGATTGGTTTCCCGAAATTAATTACCAAATCACTTCTAAAATTCTCCGGTTTATAATAATTCATTCCAATTGGAACAATCAACAAATCCATGTTAAAATCTCGAGCGGCTTCTGCTCCAAAAACCAATCGTGCAGTACCTTTTTTTAATTTACGAAGTCGCCTTTCTTGAATGCACAAACCTTCGGAAAAAATAATAATGGTTCCATTTTTTGCTAAAATTTCAGCACATATATCAAATGTCTCTTCGTTCTTATGCAATTTATCGGCGCCTTCTTGCAAGCGATAAATCGGTACTAATCCTATCTTTCCGAGAATCCATTTTTTAAACGGCGTATTAAATGCATCCGAACGCGCCAAATAATGCAAGCGATTTTTCACAAAAACAGAAACGATAATTGGATCTAAAAAAGAATTTGGGTGATTGCAAGCGAGCACTACTGGCTGATTTTGCGGCAAATTTTTAATATTCCGAATATGGATTTTCTTGTAGAAAACTTCTACCGAAATCCGCATGAGTATTTTTAAGCTTCGGTAAAGCAAGGGCTGAAAATTATTTTTTTGTGATTATTTCCAAAGAGAAATTTTCTCTAATTGGATTTTATTTTTGAAAAAAAACTTGGTGCTTTGCTCAAACGAATCCGTATAATCCGAAACATAAAAATGGTGTTTCGGTTTTTTTGTATTGTTCAATAACTTTTCTTTTTTCAATAAATCGTGCACGTAAGTCGCCACAACTTTGGCAGAATCCACAATATCAATACTGTTTTTATAATACTCTTCAATTTCTTTTTTGATGAGTGGATAATGCGTACAAGCCAAAATTAAGGAATCAATTTTTTTGAGTTTCGGACGCGAGAGATAGGAATTAATTATCGTGCGACTGATTTTATTATTGAAAAAACCCTCTTCAATCATCGAAGCTAAAAGCGGAGTTGCCAAGGATTTTACTTCTACATTTTTGTTTAACGAAATTATTTTTTTCGCGTAGATATCCGATTTAATAGTGCCTTTTGTGCCGATTACGCCAATGTTTTTTACTTTTTTCTTCACTACTTCTTGCACCACCGGATCCACCACATTTACTAACAATGCTTTGTTCCCTACAAAATCTTTCACTACTTCGTACGCCATTGCTGATGCGGTATTACAAGCAATTACAATTATTTTGCACTCGTGTTCCAACAAAAATTGACTGATACGAATGGCATAATATTTTATAGAATCCGGCGATTTATCGCCGTAAGGCATGTGAGCCGTATCTCCAAAATAAACAAGGTTTTCGTTGGGAAGTATTTCGTGAATCGCATTAGCAACAGTAAGCCCGCCTATTCCGGAATCAAATATTCCGATAGGATTACTTGCAAAATTCTTTTTTTTCGAGTTAAACAATGGAAGAAATGCTAAGCAAAACATCCCGCTAAAGCGGGATGTTTTAAAAATTAATTTGTTGGAGCTGTACTGCTTCCTGAAGTCGGAGTGCTGTTATCCATTGCTGGTTTTGCGTTGGGATCAATTCCTAATTTTTTTCTGACTGCATCCATAATATCATCAGAAGGGTCAGAATATAAAACAACACCGGAGCTTGTATCTAATACGTATTTATACCCTTTTTCTTTTGCTACTTCATTGATGGCTTTTTTCGCTTTTTGATAAACAGGTTTTGTTAAGTCATCGTTCTTCTTCTGGATATCTTGTTGCGCTTGTGTTTGAAAATCTTGAATTCGCTGATTCAAATCATTCAATTCTTTTTGTTTGGTTTGTTTCACCAAATCAGTATAATTTGCTTGGTTTTGTTGGTAATCTTGGTATTTAGTTTGTAATTCTTTTTGCATGGAAACAACTTGTCCTTGAAGTTGATTGTAATAATCTTGGGCTGCTTTTTTTGCGGCTTGAGATTCAGGCATCACGGCCAAGAGAGAATCAACACTGATGTGCGCTATTTTTTGCGCGTTTACTTGGATGCTTGTTGCAAACAAAACAATTGCCACGATGGCTGTTTTTATCACTTTTTTCATTGTTATTTTTGGTTTAGGTTTTAGGTTTATCTTTTATCGGCTCCAGGTTTATAGCCCATGGATTCCAATACTTCATCGCTTTTATCGTACTTAGCAGCGGTATAAAGCATTGTTAAATCGCTTGACTTATCAAACACCACGGCATAATTGTCCTTTTCTGCCAGTGCTTTTACTGCATTGTACACTTTATCCTGAATCGGTTTTACTAAATCTTGTCGTTTTTTAAATAAATCTCCTCCCACGCCGAAACGTTGTTTTTGTAGATCTTTTGCAGATTTTTCCTTTGACTCAATTTCTTCTTCTCTTTTCTTTTTCATATCTTCAGTCAACAATATTTGGTCGGCTTGATAGGCTTTGTAAAGTTTGTCAATTTCGGTATATTTCGCCTCAATTTCTTTTTGCCACCCAACTGAAATTTTATCCAATTGGTCCTGAGCCGCTTTGTATTCTGGAATATTGGAAAGAATATATTGCGTATCTACGTAGGCAAAACGTTGCGCGGACGAAATAGCAGCAGTGCCGAAAATCAATCCGAAAATCAAGGCTATTTTTTTCATTTTTTTAGTTTTTATTTTTTGATTCATGCACTGTACAAAAACCGTGCAAAATATTTTTTAAAGTTCTCCCATGGAGGTTCCAATTGTAAAATGAAATTGTGATTTCTGCATATTCGGAGCAGTGGGAACATTGTCCAATCTCCATCCATAGTCGAAGCCTAATAATCCGAACATCGGTAAGAAAATACGCACGCCGACACCTACCGAACGATATACACTGAAAGGATCAAATTGTTGAAATGTGGTCCAGGAATTTCCAGCTTCTGCAAATGATAATAAATAGACCGTAGCTTGCGGATTGAGAGATATTGGGTAATGCAATTCCAGTGTGTATTTGCAAATCATTGCAGCTCCAGTAGTTGGAGATAATGATTGGTCATCGTATCCTCTCATTGCAATAATTTCTCTACCATCAATATTGTATCCAGTTAAACCACTTCCACCCAAATAGAAACGTTGAAAAGGAGATAATCCTATTTGGTTGTTATACATGCCTAAAAACCCAAAACCTGCACGCGCATTGAATACTAAATTATGAGCTTCTTTTCCTTCTGCAGCACGCAAATTAGTGAGAGGAGCAAACCAAGATGCGGTAAACTTATATTTTTGATATTCTACGAAATGAAACTTTTGAGCCTCTGTTTCGGTGGCATAATCGGTATTTGGAGAAAATAAGGAATAAGGTGGCGTCCATTGTCCTGACAAGGTAATTTGAGAACCACTGCTGGTAAAAATAGGGCGATCAATAGAATTTCTCGAAAGTGCCAATTTATAACTAAAGTTATAAGAAATACCGCTGCTGTAGGAAAATACCGAAGCATAATTGTTCAAAATGTATTTTTGAAGTGCAACTTCTTGATATAAACTAAAATAATCGTCGGGAAAGCGAAGTCTTTTTCCAAGTCCTACGGAAAGTCCGTTAATCGTGATGTCAGCACGAGCTGGATTAGCTTCTGTTGCACCGTTTACAGATATAGTTTTAGGTTGTCCGTTGGATTGAATGGAATGATATATACTTACTGTGAGCGAATTGGGCTTTTTGCCTCCCAACCAAGGCTCCGTGAAGGAAGCGTTGTATGATTGATAATTAATTCCATTGGCTTGTGCGCTCAAACTTAATTTTTGTCCATCGCCCGACGGTAAAGGCCTCCAAGCAGATCCATTAAAGAAATTACGTGCTGAAAAATTATTAAATGAAAGCCCGACAGTTCCAACAATCATCCCTGCGCCCCAACCGCCCGAAAGCGACACTTGATCAGATGGCTTTTCTTCTACACCGTAATTAATATCTACTGTTCCATCTGCTTGATGCGGAATAGGAGTAACGGTCATTTTTTCAGGATCAAAATAACCTAATTGTGCCAATTCTCGTTGCGTACGCATAATGTCTGAACGTCTGAATAATTGCCCTGGTTTAGTACGAATTTCGCGTAGCACAACACGATCGTTCGTTTTTGTATTTCCGGTTACGGTAACTTTATTGATAATGGCTTGTTTTCCCTCGTAAATATGCATTTCAAGATCAATGGAATCATTTTCTACCATCACTTCGACAGGTGTAACTTGAAAAAATAAATATCCGTTGTCCATATAAAGCGAGCTTACATCGGTTCCATTCGGGTTCATTGTTAATTTTTCATCCAACAGGGATTGATTGTACACATCGCCTTTTTTTATTCCAAGTACTGCAGCAAGCGTCCTATCGGTGTATTTAGAGTTTCCAACCCATGTAATATTTCGAAAATAATATTTTGAACCTTCTTTAATCGTAATCTTAATATTGACAAGGTTCTCACTCGTTTTATAAACGCTGTCTTTTACTATTTTTGCATCGCGATAACCTATGGAATGGTATTTGTCAATAATATTTCCTTCATCTTTCTTCAAATTTTCAACTAAATATTTTGAGCTGTTAAAGATGTTATACCAGCGTTTTTGTTTGGTGTCCTTCATCGTATGGCGTAATTTCCTTGCACTCAAAGAAGAATTTCCGTCAAAAATAATATTCCCAATTTTAATTTTTTCACCTTTATCTACTTTTATATACAAAATAACACCCAAACTTATTCCTGCTGCCACATGATTTTTATTTTGTGTTTTTTCTTTGTGATTTTCATTCGGATTTTTAGTATCATCTATTTGATTTGTATTGGAATTGTCGGACTCTTCACCTCCTGCAACGAGTGAAGTATCAGATTGTTCCTTCACGGATACTTTCACATTCATAAATCCTTTGTCTATGTAATGGTCTTTAACAGTATTGATGATATTGGCGATGAGGTAATCCGTTACTACTTTACCGCGAACCAGTTTGAGTTTGTCCCGCAAATCGTCTGCTTCCGACCTTTTAACTCCCGAAAAAGTAAATTTGGAAAGTCGTGGGCGTTCCACAATAGCGATGTTTAAAAAAACACTTTTGCCCTGTATTCTTGTAACTTGAATTTTAACATCGTCAAAAAGTCCTTGTTTCCATAAGTTTTCGATACCGCTGGCTATTTTATCGCCAGGTATTTGCACTTTTTGTCCGGGCGACAATCCGGAAAGGAGAATCAGCACATTTTTATCCAAATGTTGCGTTCCAGAAACAGTAATTCCACCAATAGTATATTCTTTCGGATTGGAATAATCAATTTTTGTGGAGTCGTTGCCAATCTGAACTTGCGCACTTATAAAAGTGGTGATAAGGAATAAAAAACTAAGTGCTAAAACTATTTTTTTCATTTTAATTGGCTAATTGTTCGCTTGTTTTTCCAAACCGGCGCTCTCGGGTTTGATAATTAATAATGGCTTCGTATAAATCTGCTTTTCTGAAATCGGGCCATAATTTTTCTGTGAAATAAAATTCGGCGTAAGCCAACTGCCACAATAGGAAATTACTGATGCGGTACTCTCCGCTGGTGCGAATCATCAATTCAGGATCTGGAAATTGGGCGGTGTTTAAATAGGAACTAAGCATTTTTTCGTTGATGTCTTCTGCTTTTATTGTTTTGCTTTCGATGTGTTGAGCTATTTTTTTCACTGCATTAACGATTTCCCATCTGGAACTATAACTTAACGCTAACACTAAATTCATTCTTTTATTGTGTTCCGTCTTTTGCATCGCTAAATTTAATTCTTCTAAACACTTTTTCGGCAAACTGTTTAAATCGCCAATAGCTAATAATCGGATATTATTTTCATTCAGTGTTTTGGTTTCTTTGCTGATGGTGGAAACCAGTAATTGCATCAGTGCATTTATTTCATATTCCGGACGATTCCAATTTTCGGTAGAAAAAGCATAAAGTGTAAGATATTCAATTCCTAATTCTGCCGCTGTTTCCACCGTTTCTTTTACTGCTTTTATTGCATTTTGATGCCCAAAAATACGCGCTTTCCCTTTTTGTTTTGCCCATCGTCCATTTCCATCCATAATGATAGCAATGTGTTTGGGCAGTTTTTTAAAATCTATTTTTTCTTTTAATTCCATGATAACAAAAAAAATCGTCCCAGCTAAAAGGGGACGTTTTTAACAAAACGTGCAAAGTTAATAATATTATTCGAGATACTGATATCAGCTAAAAAGACCTTCTGAAAAATTATTTTTTTGAAGTCTTTTTTATGCAAGGATATTTCGTGTTTGAAAAATTATTTTTTCAAAACATTAATTGCAACGTTCCGCGAATACCGAAACGAGAAATATCCGGATCATTTAGATAAGACAATCGCCAAACGGCATCAATACGAATTACTTTAAAAATATTTTCGATGCCAACTCCTGTTTCATAATAAGCGCCTTGGTTTAAGGAATGTAAGGTGGATGGGAAAAGTAAGGTGTTTCTGTCAGCACTGCTTACGCTGCCTACCAGTGCTTTTGCTTCTACTACTTCTCTCCATTTTAATTTTCGCAACAAAGGAATGTGATTGAAAAAAAATCCGTCGAAATGCTCTTCTACCAAGGCGTCTGCATATTGGTCGCTTGCAAACTCGTAATAATTCATCAAATTAAATGTGTTCGGATCGTAAAAATAAGTTTCGTTGCCAGGATGTAAAACCATTAACGGATACGGAATATTTCCAAAAACTTTTCCGCCTTCTAAAGTATAATTGATGTGTCCGAAAGGTAAAATGTTTACACGCTGACTGATATTCAACACAAATTTATTGTATTGATAATCACTATTGAAAAGTCCTTTTATGCCCAACATATAATCGAATTGAAAAACGGGATTCATGTTTGGTACGGGGACACGAATAAAACCTTCATCAATATATTTTTGATCTTTCGAATACGTTGTTTCCAATTTTAACTCAGATGATTTGATATTGGGTTTTGTAATCAATTCGTTTTCGTTGTTGTAGTATTGGTATTTGAAATCGCCCAAGGGAATCATCGTGCGCCCGATAAAACTAAATACTGTTCCAAAACCAGGAAACCATTCTTTGTCGTAATACGCATGCACTTCTTCCACTTTCGTGAGATTGTTAAGCGGACTTCTTGAAAAAAGCGATGTCAGTAAATTATCTGTCGGAACAATGTTGTCGTTTGTTCCTAAAATTTCATAATCATTTTTATACGTAATTCCGATTATTTCGCGTGGTTTATGCGAAACAAATGTTTTAAATCCGATACCGTATTTTAATTTTTGATCCGTAAATCCGTAAGCTGCATATCCGCTTAACTCGTACCACGAACTGAAATTAGAACTTGTTCGCCCACCCATCCGAATGCGTGTTCCTTCAATTTGATTGGCGCTGAGCATATATCCGTAAGGACCAATATCAAAATTACCCACCGTTTTATAACCAGTATAAAGCAAACTGACAATGCCAAACCATGTATGATAAATGGGTAAAGATTCCACGCTGTCCACCATTTGATAAATTTTCTTTTCTTCTTTGGAAAGGGAGTCTGGGCGATTTTTTTTCCAATACGTATCGGATCGATTTACTGCACCTTTTTGCAAAACTAAATTATCTGTCTTCGAATAAAAATCATTCGGTTTCGGTTGATGCAAAACGATGTTGTGATAATACGTCGTTTTTCGTCCGTAAACTCCCATCGTATTTTTTTGAATGGCAAAATCAACAATCCGCTTGTCGGTGCTCAGCATCCATGTCTTATCTATGTATTTGTAATCTTGAATTACGTTGTACTCGGTAATGAAATCAATATTTGTTCCTGGGGCTAAAGACATTTCCAAACGTGCCACAGCAAAGGTGGTATCGGCAATCCAAATATTTCCGGTAAAGGCAAATGCTTGTTTGTGTTTCGGTTTAAATTGAATTTGATAACACCAATGTCCATTCAACACCAAGCTATCAATCAAATAATATTTGTAATACAATAATCCGTTGTTCGAAATGGGACTGAAATAACTGGTGGTAGCAACCAAAAAAGAATTATCGTAAATATTAAATGTTTGATACATATCGCCTGTAAACTGCGCGATGCTGGCGTCTTGCATTCCGGATACTTTACTGGCATTGATGATTTCTTGCTTGTATTTTGGATCTTTTTTATAATACACATCCGACAAGGTTTCCGTGATAAACATGGGCAAATACGGCTTTTCTTTCACATTGGAACTATCAATATTATCGAACACAAATTTGATAGGTTTAAAAACTTTTCGGTTTTTAAATTTTTCGGAAAGATTGTTCAAATCAAATTCTAATTTATTGTACACTTGGTATTGATACGCATCCAAATAATCTGGGTCATTTTCCGGCTTGTGTGCAATTACTTTTCGTAAAATTTTATGTGCTGGGTTTTCGCCCGGACGAATAGTAATTTCAGGCAAATCCATTTCGGAAGGCTGTAAAAACACATTGACAATTTGTGTTTGGTGATGGATTATTTTGTGTGAAAAAGTGGTGTATCCGATGTATGAAAATTGGATGGAATCAGCAGAAATATCAGAAGAAATGGTGTAATTTCCTTCTACATCTGTGGTAGTCCCAATAGTTGTGCCTTGCAGCGCAACACTGATAAATGGCAATGGTTCGCGGGTTTTCGCATCGTACACTCTTCCCGAAATTTTTGTTTCTTGCGCAGATAAAATCGAAACACAAAATAGTGAAAAAAGAAAAAATAAAACACGCATTTTTTTTATGAAAAAGTGCATTCGAAAAATTATTTTTTTGAAGCCTGTTTTTTTTCTTTTTTTAATTCTTCCCAATACGCAACTGCTCTTCGCGTATGCGGAATAACAATTGTTCCGCCTACAATATTCGCAACGGCAAAGGTTTCAAAAAGTTCTTCGTCCGATACATTTTGTTCGTCACATTTTCCCAAATGATATTTAATGCAATCATCGCAACGCAAAACCATCGAAGCCACCAAACCCAATAATTCTTTTGTTTTCACGGGAAGTGCACCTGCCTGATACGTATTTGTATCCAAATTAAATAAACGTTTCAGCACCAAATTATCTTGTGCTAAAATTTTTTCGTTCATCGCTTCGCGAAAATCATTGAACTCAGCTATGGAATTGCTCATCGGAAAATTATTTTTTCAAAACACTTTTTAACGTTCGAATTAAATTACTTTTTTTCGTTTTTGCGCAAAGGCTGAAACAAAAATACTCACTTCAAACAACAAATACAAAGGCACTGCTACCACCATTTGCGAGGTAACATCCGGCGGACTAATAAATGCTGCGCCAATCAAAACAACAATAACGGCATGCCTGCGATATTTACGCATAAATGCTGCTGAAAGGATTCCGAACTTGGTTAGAAAATAAACGATAATCGGTAATTCGAAAACCAAACCGAGTAAAAAAACCAAACTCGTAACGGTAGAAATATACGAATCCATCGTAATCATATTCGACACATCGCTTCCGCTGATACTGTAATTTCCAAGAAAATTTATCGTCCATGGCACAATTAAAAAATAACTGAAACTCGCGCCCAGTAAAAAAAGTAAGGTCGCAAAAAACACAAAACCTTTGGCGCCTTTTATTTCTTTTTGTTTTAAAGCAGGTTTTATAAACAACCAAAATTCCCATAAAACGTAGGGCATTCCGAGGATTAATCCGGCAACGAAGGAAACCCACATGCTCATCGTTAATTGTCCAGCGAGCTCCGTATTTATTAATTGTATCGGAATTTTATGAATGCACAATTCCGGCATATTTAATCTTCCGCCAATTCGGCAAAGAATGCGATACGTAATGAAATCAGGGTTTTTCGGACCAAATAAAACTGTTCCGAATAAAAATTTTTCATTGATAAACATCACTACGCCCAAAATAGAAACCACAATTACGGAGCGCATCAAATGCCAACGCAAGGTTTCGAGATGTGCCAAAAATGACATTTCTCCGTTCGGATTGAGTGCTTGTTTTATCCTTTCAAACATAATTTTTCAGTGGCTAAAGGTAAAAAAAAACAGGACAGTTTTCCGTTTGCGAAACGCAAGATTTTTACAGCGAAGAATTCGTGTCGGAAAAATAATTTTTCTGAACTGTTTTTGGGAGTGATAAAATAATCAAACGATAGGATTCATTTATCCATTTTTGCAATTGCTGTTTACTTACAGAACCATCTATAATAATGGTATTCCAATGTCTTTTATTCATGTGATAACCTGGTAAAACACAATCGTATTGTTCACGTAATTCAGTGATTTTTTCCGGATCGGATTTTACATTAAATTGCAATGGATTGGAACTTAAACTACAAAGTAAAAATATTTTTCCGCACACTTTAAAAACCAATGTATCCGATCCAAACGGGAAACTTTCCGTTACTTCTTGTTTTGTCAAACAATAATCTCGGAGTTCTTCGCTATTCATTTTTGCGTTTGAAAAATTATTTTTTGAAACCGATTCTTTGTTCCGTGAAAACGTAATGCAAAAAAGAGTTTGGACGTTTTGTCGGGTATGTCATCACAATCTGTGATGACATACTTTGATTTAAAATATCAATTTGAAATCTGATATTTTCAAATTCTTCTTTTGTAAGTTGAAAAATAATATTGCCTTTCGAAAAAATTATTTTCCGTGACAATTCTTAAATTTTTTGCCACTTCCACAAGGACAAGGTTCGTTACGACCTGTTTTTTCTTCTGCTCTTACTGGTTGTGATTTTGGTTGTTCTTCTTGACGCTGCGCGCCAGGTTCTATTCCACTACGACTGGTTTGTAAACGACTTGTGTCTTCGCGTTGCGGCGCACGTTGTTGTGTCGGATTTTCATTCATTAAATTTCCTTTTATCAAAAAAGAAATCGCATCCTTATACACTTTCGTAATCATGGATTTGAACAATTCGAACGACTCAAATTTGTAAACCAACAAAGGATCTTTTTGTTCGTACGACGCATTTTGAACCGATTGTTTTAAATCATCCATTTCGCGCAAATGTTCTTTCCAAGCATCGTCAATCATCGCTAAAATAACAGATTTTTCAAAGGACGAAACCATTTCTTTTCCTTTCGAATCGTATGCTTTTTGAAGATTGACCAATACTTGCATGGTTCGTATTCCGTCCGAAAGTGTTGTAATCATATTTTCATATTGATTGGATGGACTTTCGTGCACGTTTTTTATCGTTGGGAAGGCTTTTATCGCAATGGCTGCACTTTTATTTTTGTATTGCAAAGCCGCTGTCTCATACGTTTTTGCGCCAATAGCTACGTTTGTTAAATCGGCAAATTCTTTTTCAGAAATAGGAGATTCTAAAGAAAGTAATCGAATCAATTCCATTTTAAATCCTTCGTAATCTTGCGTTTCGTGAAATTCATCCGTAATATTTTCGCACACATCAGTCAACATATTAGCAATGTCCACGGAAATGCGTTCGCCATAAAGTGCGTGTTTTCTTTTCGTGTAGATAACTTCCCGTTGCGCATTCATCACGTCATCGTATTCAATTAATCGTTTACGAATACCGAAATTGTTTTCCTCCACTTTTCGTTGCGCACGTTCAATGGATTTTGTAATCATGGAATGCTGAATTACTTCGCCTTCTTTCAAACCCATTCTGTCCATTAATTTCGCGATTCTTTCCGATCCGAAAAGGCGCATCAAATCATCTTCCAAGGAAACAAAAAATTGTGTTGATCCTGGATCTCCTTGTCTTCCGGAACGTCCGCGTAATTGTCTGTCTACACGTCTGGATTCGTGGCGTTCCGTACCAATAATTGCCAAACCTCCTGCTTCTTTTACGCCAGGCCCGAGTTTAATATCCGTTCCCCTTCCTGCCATATTGGTAGCAATGGTAACGGTTCCAGGACGTCCTGCTTCTGCAACAATGTCTGCTTCTTTCTGATGTAATTTGGCGTTGAGGACATTGTGTTTGATACCGCGTAATTTAAGCGTGCGACTTAATAATTCTGAAATTTCGACAGAAGTTGTACCCACCAATACTGGACGTTTTGCTTCTACACATTTTACAATTTCATCAATAACCGCATTGTATTTTTCGCGTTTGGTTTTGTACACCAAATCTTCCCTGTCTGCACGTGCAATTTTTCTGTTGGTAGGAATAACGACAACATCCAATTTATAAATATCCCAAAATTCGCCTGCTTCCGTTTCTGCAGTACCCGTCATCCCCGCCAATTTATTGTACATCCGGAAATAATTTTGCAAAGTAATGGTGGCGTACGTTTGTGTTGCAGCTTCTACTTTCACATTTTCTTTGGCTTCCAAAGCTTGGTGCAAACCGTCGGAATACCTTCTGCCTTCCATGATACGACCAGTTTGCTCATCCACAATTTTAATTTTACCATCGATGATTACGTATTCCACATCAATCTCAAAAAGCGTATAGGCTTTCAACAATTGATTGATGGTGTGAACCAATTCAGATTTCACACTAAAATCTCGAAGCAATTCATCTTTCTGAACTGCTTTTTCCTCAATACTTTTTTCTGATTTTTCAATTTCTGCAATTTCAGCACCTACATCTGGCAACACAAAAAACTTAGCATCTTCGCTGGATGTAGTGAGTAAATCATATCCTTTTTCAGAAAGTTCAATGGAATTATTTTTTTCATCAATCACAAAAAATAATTCTTCATCTGCTTTGTGCATTTCTCTTTCCTGATCTTGCAAATAAAAGTTTTCTGTTTTTTGCAAAATCGCACGAATTCCGGGCTCGCTTAAATATTTGATGAGTGCTTTGTTTTTCGGCAATCCTCTGTAACAACGGAATAGAGCCAATCCTCCTTCTTTTTCTTTGCCTTCGGAAATTAATTTTTTGGCATCAGCTAAAGCTGTATTGATATATGATTTTTGAGCATTTACAATTTTTTCGATTCTTGGTTTTAATGCTTGAAACTCCTGTTTATCGCCTTTTGGCGTAGGTCCAGAAATAATAAGCGGCGTACGCGCATCGTCAATCAACACGGAATCTACCTCATCCACAATCGCGTAATTAGGTGCGCGTTGCACCAAATCTTCCACGCTGTGACCCATGTTATCACGTAAATAATCGAAACCAAATTCGTTATTGGTTCCGTATGTAATATCCGCTAAATACGCTTGTCTTCTTTCGGGAGAATTCGGTTCATGTTTATCAATACAATCCACTGTCAATCCATGAAATTCGAATAAAGTTCCCATCCATTCCGAATCTCGTTTTGCCAAATAATCATTTACCGTAACCAAGTGAACGCCTCTGCCAGAAAGGGCATTAAGGTACATCGGCAAAGTAGCCACCAAAGTTTTTCCTTCGCCCGTTGCCATCTCCGCAATTTTTCCTTCGTGCAAAACAATGCCTCCAATTAATTGCACATCGTAATGCACCATGTCCCATTTGACGTCTGTTCCTGCGGCTTTCCAAGTATTGCTCCAAAATGCTTTTTCGCCTTTTATTTGAACGCTGTTTCTGGAAGCAGAAAAATCTTTGTCGAGCGCCGTTGCCGTTACTTCTACAGCTTCGTTTTCTTTGAAACGCTTTGCCGTTTCTTTCATCACAGAAAAAGCTTCCGGAAGAATGGCATCTAAACTTTTTTTAATCGTTTCGGTAATTGTTTTTTTAAGTTGATCAATTTCCGCGTATAATTTTTCTTTTTCTTCGATGGATAAATCGTCCGAAAATTCTGCTTGCTTTTTTAAGTCTTCGCTGCGCGCTTCGTCGGCTTTTATTTCGTCCGCGATGCGTTGTTTAAACTCTTGCGTCTTCGCGCGAAGCGCATCGTTGCTGAGTATTTGGATGCTTGGATATATTTTATGGATTTGATCGACAATCGGATGAATTGTTTTTAAATCTCGGTCGGATTTATTACCAAACATTTTCGAAATGGACGCCGTGAATGATTCTAACATGGAATGCTGTTTTATGTTTTTATTTAAGCTGGCAAATTTAGTTTATTTTTCGGAGGAAGAAAAGTAAAAAAGCCGTTCAAAAAAATAATTTTTGAAACGATAAATTGTGCTTCCGAAAAAATAATTTTTCGAAGGGTAAAAAAAAGATTTTTGTGATGAGATAAATTTGTTTTGAAAAATTATTTTTTCAAAACAATTAAAAGTGGTTCAAAAAAATATTTTTCCAAAGACAAAAAAGGCGTCCCAAAAAAATAATTTTTCGCGAAAGAGAAAAGAAATTTATTCTGCTAAAACAGTTACTTTATTACGCAACACTTCTACCACGCCGCCTTTAATTTCAATTAATTGCACGCCGTGTTTATCGTCGGTAATCTTTATTTTTCCTTCTTGCAAAGTAGCAATTACAGGCGCATGCGCATCTAAAACACCAAACGAACCATCTGCGCCGGGCACTTGTACCGATTTTACTTCGCCGCTGTATAATTTTTTATCCGGAGTAATGATTTCTAAAAACATGGTGACAATTTGAAAATTTGAGAATGAATTTATTTGACGATTTCTCTGAAAATTTATGTATTATTTCTTTTTAACGAACCAATAATTTTTGATAGAATTTTTAAAATAGATGCAATTTTCAATAATAAATTTTCTTCAGTCGGATATTGTTTTGAATGTTTCGCCAACAACAACCAATATTCCGTTTCTTCGGCTTCTTTCAAGGCAATTTTTATTTTATGAATAAAATCTGCTTTGCTTTCTGCGTTTTGTGCTTCTCTTACATTCGCACCAACCGAAGTTCCTGAACGCAATAACTGATTGGCGATTATGAACTTCCTGTTTGCTTCTAATAACTCAACATATTCAATCAACTCTAACGAAAACTGAAATGTTAAATCAACGATTATATTTTCTTTATCGTCACGCATTTCACTTTTTCATTCATACATTTTCAAATCGTCGAATCTTCAAATTATTATTAATTCGCTTCCGCGAGAATTTTCTTCCCTTTTTCAATTGCATCTTCAATGGTTCCAACAAGATTGAAGGCAGCTTCTGGATATTCATCCACTTCGCCATCTAAAATCATATTAAATCCTTTGATAGTATCTTCGATTGTAACAAGTACGCCTTTCAAACCTGTAAATTGTTCGGCAACGTGGAATGGTTGCGACAAGAAACGTTGAACACGTCTGGCGCGTTGAACTACCAATTTATCTTCTTCCGAAAGTTCGTCCATTCCAAGAATCGCGATAATATCTTGCAACTCTTTGTAACGTTGTAAAATTTGTTTCACGCGTTGAGCAGTGTTATAATGCGCATCACCCAAAACGGTTGGAGAAAGAATACGAGAAGTAGAATCCAATGGATCCACCGCAGGATAAATTCCTAACTCAGCAATTTTACGACTCAATACCGTAGTAGCATCCAAATGCGCAAAAGTGGTAGCCGGAGCCGGATCCGTCAAGTCATCCGCAGGTACATAAACCGCCTGAACAGAAGTGATAGAACCTCTTTTTGTAGAAGTAATACGCTCTTGCATCATTCCCATTTCTGTGGAAAGTGTTGGCTGATAACCTACCGCAGAAGGCATACGACCCAATAAAGCCGATACTTCCGCACCTGCTTGTGTAAAACGGAAAATAATATCTACGAAAAATAAAATATCACGTCCGCCAGATTTTTCATCTCCATCGCGGAAATATTCTGCCATTGTTAATCCTGATAAAGCCACACGAGCACGTGCTCCAGGAGGTTCGTTCATTTGTCCGAACACCAATGTTGCTTTGGATTCTGTCAAGGCTTTTTTATCTACTTTCGATAAATCCCAACCACCTTGTTCCATCGAATGTTTAAACTCTTTTCCATAATTGATAACGTCCGATTCGATAAACTCTCTCAACAAATCGTTTCCTTCTCTGGTTCTTTCGCCAACGCCCGCAAATACGGATAATCCGGAATATGCCTTCGCGATGTTATTTACCAATTCCATAATCAATACGGTTTTGCCAACACCCGCACCACCAAACAAACCAATTTTACCGCCTTTCGCGTAAGGCTCTAATAAGTCAATAACTTTAATTCCAGTATATAAGACTTCGGTAGCTGTGGAAAGTTCTTCAAATTTAGGAGGCATTCTATGAATCGCATAACCACCTTCGTTGGAAACTTGATCAATTCCATCAATGGCTTCGCCAACTACATTAAATAAACGTCCTTTTACTTTATCGCCAATCGGCATTTTAATTGGAGCGCCAGTTGCAATCACTTCCATTCCTCTTCTAAGTCCATCGCTGGAATCCATCGCTACTGTTCTCACAGTATCTTCGCCAATGTGCTGTTGACATTCTAAAATTACTTTTTGTCCGTTATCTCTCACAATCTCAAGAGCGTCCAAGATACTCGGCAATTTACCGCCTGTTTCTTCAAAACTTACGTCAATTACAGGACCAATTACCTGTACTATTTTCCCGTTTTTCTGTGCCATTTTTTATGTGTGCTTAAAAAAATTATTTTTAAAATTTTGCGCGAATGTAGTATTTTTTTATGAATTAAAAAGCAGGTTTGTTGATAATTCTTCGAAAACTGTTTACTACTTTCGTAGAATTATTTTTTCGCAAAATGATTCTACGGATCAAACAATTATGGAATGAAAAACCGCTGCTGCTGATTCTTTTAGCAGGATGTTTTTTTCGCATTTTAGCTGTTATTTTTTCGAAAGGATATGGCATGCACGACGATCATTTTTTGGTCATCGAACCGGCGCAATCTTGGGTAGATGGTGCCGATTACAACAGTTGGCTTCCGTTTAGTCATGAGCCTGCGATGCACCCTTCTGGACATAGTTTTTTTTATACCGGATTACATTTTATATTGTTTTGGTTGCTCAAACAAATCGGCGTTACAGATCCTCAACACAAAATGTATCTCGTTCGTTTTTTACACGCCGTATTATCTATCAGTATTATTTATTTTGGATATAAAATTACCGAGAAAATTGCCGACCAAAAACGTGCGAAAGTAGTTGGAATACTACTTGCTTTATTTTGGTTTATGCCTTTTTTAAGCGTTCGTAATTTGGTAGAATTTGTTTGCATTCCACCTTTGATGTACGCCACGTGGTTATTGTTAATCGCTTCCGAAAAAAAATTTTCTTTCCGCACCTATTTATGGATTGGTTTCATCGTCGGCATTGCATTTTCCATTCGTTTTCAATCTATTTTATTTTGCGGAGGTTTTGGTTTAGCGCTCCTCTTTCAGAAAAAATGGAAAGAAGCAATCACACTCGGCATTGGCTTTGCACTCTGCGCTGCCGCGATACAGGGCGTTGTCGATTCATTTGTCTGGCACGCCCCTTTTGTTGAATTTAGAGAATACGTTCGCTACAATTTAGCGCATTCAACTTCGTACAACACACAACCTTGGTACAATTATTTCCCTTTGTTAACGGGGATTTTGATTCCTCCAATAAGTTTGGCTTTACTTTTTGGTTTCGTAAAAAAATGGAAAACACAGTTAATTTTATTTTTACCAAGTTTTATTTTTTTTGCGTTCCATTGCTATTTCCCCAATAAACAAGAGCGTTTCATCATTCCGATTATTCCTTTTATTATTATTTTAGGATGGGTGGGCTGGAGCGAATTTCAAGAAAAATCAGCTTTTTGGCAAAAGCGACCAAAATTAACTCGCGTTTGCTGGATATTTTTTTGGAGCGTAAATCTCTTGCCATTATTGGTAGTTTCGGTTTCCTATTCCAAACGAAATCGCGTAGAAGCCATGACGTATATCGCTGCGAAACACGATGTTCGCTCCATTGTTATCGAAGACAGCGACAACGATAAATTTACGATGCTGCCATTGTTTTATTTGCAAAAATGGGGACACGTATTTTTCGTAACTAAAAAATTTCCACTGGATTCGCTTTATAAACAAACAACCGAATTAAAAAACTCTCCCATTTTACCCAATTACGTAGTATTTATGCAAAAAGAAAATATTGATGCGCGTGTTGCCACGATGAAAAAATATTACCCCGATTTAACTTACGAAACCACTATTCAGCCCAGCTTTATTGATTGGTTACTCAATTACATGAATCCCGTAAATAATAATCAAACGACTTATATTTATCATTTAGAAAAATAATTTTTTGAGAGCCCAAAATATCAAAATTCAAAACGGATTATTTTATTTCATTAAGGAAACGTGCCCAATGTATAAATGGCTTTTTTCCTTAAAATCTTTGACGCTGATTTTCCAAACATAGACATCTTCCTGTGCAATAGCTTTTCCTCCATTGGCTTTTCCGTCCCAACCTTGATAGAAATTGGTTGTATGAAAAATTAAATTTCCCCAGCGGTCGAAAATAGACATATCGTAATTGTTTACATCCACGTCCGATCCAGTTGGTAAAAACACGTCATTTAGTCCATCGTTATTGGGCGTAAATGCATTTGGTATATACAATACAAAATCCCCTTCAATATAAGCTATTTGTGTAATGCTGTCCTTACAGCCATAATTATTGGTTACAATAAGTTGAACGTTGTAATATCCAGTGTCAGGGTAGGTATATTGTGGGTTTTGTAAAGAAGAGGCTGAATTTGGCACATCTCCAAAATTCCATTCCCATTGATTGACTCCTCCTGTGGAATGATCGGTAAAATAAACAATCGGATCAATGATAATTGCTGGCTGAGGAGCCATTGAAAAGGCAGCTATTGGGTTTTGATATACTGTTATCATATTGTTTATGGATGCCGTATTGGAACAACCTAAGCTATCTGTTACGGCAAGTTTTATGGTATAGGTTCCAGGATTTGGATAACAATTATTGGCAATAGGGGAGTTGGTACTTGTATTACCATTCCCAAATACCCATACTGCTGTCATACTTGTTGGAGTGCTGAGGTTTGTAAATTTTACACAAACAGGGGCACAACCGTGAGTAGTATCAGCTGAAAAAGCTACCATTGGCAATGGGCGAACTGTTACGGTGGCACTAGCAGTGCTTGAACAGCCATTATCGGTAGCAGATACCGTATAATTGGTGGTAACAATTGGGTTTGCAACTGGGTTTGACAAAGTGCTAGAACTTAATCCTGTCGCTGGGGTCCAACTGTATGTTATTCCTCCACTGGCGTTTAAAGTAACGCTATTTCCAATACAAATAGCGGCAGAATTAACCCTTAATATTGGGAGTGGATTTACGGTTACTGTTACTTGTGCTGTGCCTGTGCATGTACCAGATGTACCAGTTACAGTATAGGTAGTAGTTGCTGGAGGAGTTGCTTTTGGATTGGCAGAAGTAGTGGAACTTAACCCAGTAGAGGGAGACCAAGAGTAGGTTGTTGCTCCTGATACTGATAAGGAACTCGAATCTCCTTGACAAACAATAGGAGGGACGGCACTTATGATTAAAGATGCTGTAACGCCCGATGTAATTAGAACGGAATCTTTAGACGTTAAAGGAATACATGAATTATCGGTTACACTTACATAATATTCTCCAGAAGAGAGTCCTGTAGCAGTGGCCGTATTTTGCGAAGGCGCAGTACTCCATGAATATGAGTAAGGTCCAACGCCTCCTGAAGCTGTAACGGTTGCTGTTCCTGCGGCGGCACAACCTCCTGTGGAGGTCATTGTTAAAGTTAAACCTCCCGTGCATGGAGCTAATGTAACTGAAAGTGATTGCACGAAACCAAGTCCGCAAGCATATAACAGTCCTCCAGCTCCTAATCTTAAATCATATACAATATTAGTTGCAGGGATTGTAGCAACAGGATTTAAATTAACATCATATTGTTTGATAGCATTACCAACTCCTATAAAAATATGATCACACATATCAACAGCAATACCGCCAGAATTAAAAGGGGTTCCAGTAATTGTTGCACTGGCTAACAAAGTACCTGTTGCAGGGTTCCATTTCTTTAAAATAGCTCCATCATAGGTATAGAGAAAATTATTACTTGTTGCCATTCCGTTGAAACCATTTGGCGGACCGGGTCCATACGTCACACTTCCTACTTCTACAAAGGTATATCCATCAGAAACCAGATAAGCTGTGGGAGCCAAGGCAGGAATAGGTGCTTTTAGTAATACATTGTCGAAATTACCAGGGTAACCCACAGATTGAGCTGTGGCCATGTAGCAATTCCCAACATTATCTTGTGCTAACAGGGCAAAATCATGGCAACATTCTACGGCATTTAAAATATTAACAGGTGTTATGGTTGTTACGTTTGTATCCAATACGCAGGCTTGATAAACTGGTCCAGTTCCTCCGCCAGCAATTACAGAAGTATGTGTACAATTGTTGTAAACGATTCTCCACATTTCCACCATATTTGGATTGGGAGGGAGCACAGCTAATTGGGTTCCTGCACCGCTTACCTTCACAATCTCAGCTCCAGAAGAATTAAATCCTTCGGTTAAGTATGAATTTTGACTGTGTCCGTCCACTGCAAAATCTCCATAGTAACTACTGGTTATGGGGGTGGATGTATACGACCATAAAATGACGCCAGCGCTGTTTAGTTTTGATTCTGTAAAAGGAGGAGTTCCACCATAAATATAAACATTTCCTGCTAAATCACAATCTACATCATATGCATTGGAGGAGCCTGCAAAAGTAGGCGTTGTAACCCAAGGATCAATAATAACAGTTTCACTGTGATTGTAGGTTTTTAGATGGAAAGAAACGATATTATCATTCACCTGAAATGAGGAATTAATTTTCAGTCCATTTTGATTTTTTGTAATTGGCGCATGGTCAATAATGCTTCCGAAGGCTGAATTTATTTCTGCGTTTCCGATAGCATCCAAATTTATTTTTTCGTTTCCAGAATACTTCATTTTTAACTGGGATACATCTGCTCCTGGATGCAAAATAATCGCATATTCAATTCCTTCTTTATTTTCTGGAAAAGAATATTCCACATCCACATTTGAATATAAATTTTTGTAAAGTATTTTTTTATAAGCCTGTGCTTTGATAGTTGTTTTGCCTGAATTGTCGCGCAAATCGCCATACGTAAAATAATTACTTACTTTATCTTCTGCAATAATTTGCACGTTCGGATTGGAATTTTCCCACTCCATACTTGCCATTGTCGTAATTACTTGCGTTAATTCCTCGTGTGTTTTACCTTCTTTTTCTAATTTTTCGCGTTCGTCTCCACTAATTTTTTTGTATTCATCGTGTCGATATGTCAAGCCTTTCGGAGTAAAATAAATTTGGACACCTTTATTGCGTATGCCAAATAAAATAGGGCTGTTTGGCAGACTGTCTTTCCCATCAAATTGAGTTTTGTTTTCTACAAACACTTTTTGATCAAACGGATTTACCTTCCATTTAGGTTGAAAAGAATGTGTTTGAGAATAGGCGGATGTACAGAAAATAAAACATCCCAAAATGAGAAAAAAGCACTTTCCTTTATCGGAAAAATAATTTTTCAAACAACTGTAACGAGGTAATTTTATTGCCATCTTACGTTTATTTTTAATTTAAAAATCTGTTATTCAGATACCAAAGATAAAATATTTTTTGGTTAATCAACAAAATTTGCCGATAGACTTTCGTTTTTCTCCCTTTAAATTTTTTTTTACGATGACTCTTTTGTATCAAAAATTTCGCATCGAAAAATTATTTTTTTGAAGCTGTTTTTTCAGCAAAAATTCTGATAAAAATCTTTTACTAAATTTGTACAGTAATTTTTTTTGTGTTGAAATTTTTTCAGAAAATCATTTTTTTCGCAAGCATTTTTTTGCTTTGTAAACCCTCCGATGTGCTCGCACAATTGGTAGTAAATAACACGCAAACACCGCAACAATTAGTACAAAACGTTTTGCTGGGCAGCGGTGTAATTGCCAGTAATATCACATATACAGGCGCGCAAATTGCAACAGGCTTTTTTAACGGAACCAACTCGAATATCGGCATCAGCAGCGGTATTTTAATGACAACAGGAAGTATTTATTTGGCGGTTGGTCCGAACAATCAAACAAGTGCCGGATTGAATTTACATTTGCCCGGAGATTCTGATTTGAGCGCTACTTCGGGCGGAACAACATTTGATGCCGCCGTGTTAGAATTTGATTTTGTGCCGTATGCGGATACGATTAAATTTCATTATGTATTTGGTTCGGAAGAATACCCGGAATACGTGTGTTGCCCTGACAATGATGTATTCGCGTTTTATATCAGTGGTCCTGGCATTGTCGGAAAAAAAAATTTAGCATTGATTCCGACTACTACTACTCCGATTTCCATCAACACTTTAAATGGAAATTGCGTAGGTACCAGTGTTTGCAATACATCCAATCCGTGTTGCAACAGTCATTCTAATTATTATATTGATAATACTGGCGGAACAACAGTTCAATACAATGGTTTTACGGAGCCAATGACGGCTGTTTCACCCGTTCAGTGCGGACAAAAATACCACATCAAAATTGCGATTGCCGATGGAGGCGACGGAAATATTGATTCCGGTGTTTTTCTGGAGGCAGGCAGTTTTACTGGTGGTAGCAGCTTACACATCCAAACTAATTTGATGGCAGATACTCTTTGTCCGAATGATAATGTACGCGTTTTTTGTAGCGATACTTCTACTTCACATATTTTTAATTGGAATTTTGATAGTGCAAATGTCTTATCTGGTAGCGGTTCCGGACCGTATTCATTAAGTTGGAATACTCCCGGAATGAAGAAAATAAAAGTTTCCGTTCCAGGATTTTGTGAAAGCGGCGCCGATTCTGTGTACATACATGTAAACGCCTGCGATGTGATGATTCCCAATGTTTTCACACCTAACGGAGACAATGTAAATGATTATTTTGTGATTCAAAATTTGGAAAGACATCCTGATTCGAGATTAATTATTTATGATCGTTGGGGAAAAAAAGTTTTTGAAGACGATAATTATCACAACGAATGGAACGGTTCCGATTTGTCGGATGGCACGTATTACTATATCTTAGACGTTCCGAACGATAAGACGATGAAAGGTTTTGTAACCATCTTACGAAAAAAATAATTTTTCAAACGCTTTTTTGGATGAAAAAAATTGTTGTCTTTACAGGAGCCGGAATAAGTGCCGAAAGCGGAATAAAAACATTTCGTGATACCGGCGGTTTGTGGGAAGAATATAATATTAACGACGTTGCCACGCCCGAAGCATGGGCAAAAAATCCCGCTTTAGTACTCGATTTTTACAACAAGCGTAAACAACAAGTGATGGATGCAAAACCCAATGCCGCGCACTTCGCATTGGTAGAATTGGAAAAAAAATACGATGTGCAAATCATCACTCAAAATATTGACGATTTACACGAAAGAGCCGGCTCCAAAAAAGTATTGCATTTGCATGGAGAAATCATGAAATCGCGCAGCAGCGTAGACGAATCGCTAATTTACGAAATAAATAAAACCGAATTAAAATTGGGCGACGTTTGCAAAAAAGGCTCTCAATTACGTCCGCACATTGTATGGTTTGGAGAATTGGTTCCGAATATGGAAATGGCTTACGCGATGGCTGCAAAAGCAAGTGTTTTTATGGTTGTGGGAACTTCGCTAAATGTGTATCCGGCGGCAGGGTTATTGGAGGCTGTTTTTGAAAATGTGCCCAAATATGTGATTGACCCCAACAGCTTAAAAATACCAAGCCAAAAAAACTTTTTTTTTAGAAAAGAAAACGCCGGAACGGGCGTTCCGGCGTTGGTAAAAGAGCTCTTGAAAAAATAATTTTTCGAATGTTTTATTTTAATGTAAATTTTTAGTGTGTTACCACTAATTTTTTAGTTGCAATCGTTTTACCGTTGACAACAAAAGAGTAGAAATAAATTCCTGCATCCATTCCAGTAACATCTGCTTTTACAATGCCTTCGCGGTTATTGATATCAATCGGTAATTCTTTTATTTTTTCTCCCAGCATGTTGTAAAAAATAATTTTTGCAACAGTTGCATCCGATTCCAACGAATAAGAAAGAGAAACTAAATTAGCAGTAGGATTTGGAAACGCCGGCGACAAAGCATTTTTTCCAAGCGTATAAGTAGCAATTCCAGTAGGTGTAACGTGATAATTTACGGTTACGTAAGAAGAATCACTCGGATTATATTGACCAAAAAATACATATCTAATAGTAGTAACACCTGTTCCTGGTCCGGTAGTATACTTACCATAAAAAGAAGAAGTGGTGGAATCTGCAGCTAAAACAATCCCTGTAGGAGATTGATTGGTACTCGGTCCGTAGCAAAGAACCCAACAAAAAAGATTAGTACTTCCACTCACGGTGGAAATAGTATCGCGTTTGCAAAAAACATCGATACTGCTATTTGTTGTGTTTTTTACATTTAGTTTAGCTTCCATCATTGAATTTGGGGCACCCCAATAATCAATAGTTGTACTGTTTACAACAATATTTCCGTTATTTGGATCTGTTATTTTAAATACACCCTGTGCAACGGAAATAGTTGCAATCAATGAGAACGATAGCAAGGAAAGTAATGTCTTTTTCATAATGTTTTATTTAATTATTAGGTTGAAAAAAATGCATCCAAAAAAATATTTTTTCGACAGGGTAAAAGTACGATTAAAATCTGAATTTGCAATCTTATGGATACTTCTACGCTAAAATTTTAAAAAAGTTTATATATACTAACCCGAAAAATATTTTTTTGAAACACCTTTAAAATAAACTGTCTTGAGGCGATTGTAATTTTAGGAATACAATAATCAATAAAAAAAAGTAGGAATTACTATTTTTTATTTCTACTTTTACCCTAAACAAATTCGATTTAAAGGTCTAAAAAAAATTACTAATTAATAAACAAAAAAACATGAAAAAAATACTACTCAGCGTAACGTGCCTCGCTGCATTTTGTTTCGCTACAAATGCGCAAGTTATCCAGTCGCAAAATTTTCAGTCAGGCATGCCCGCTGGATGGTCACAACAAAAAGCAGGTTCTGTAACAAATACAGGTTGGCATGTAAGCACCGCGATGGGAGCAAACTTAAATACGATTGTTCCGGCGCATACGGAGTATGCTTGGGTGGATGATTACGATAACAATGCACCAACGAATACTAATACAGGTCAGGCACATTTGAGCAATGATACTTTGTATTCATCTAGTATGAATTGCGCTGCTTATGCCCACGTGTTTGTTTCTTTGGATGTTTGGTTTCAAGAAGTAGGATATACAAGTGGACCTACTGAGCAAGCTACCATTGCTGTATCTAATAACGGAGGAGTTACATGGACAACTGCTGATACTATTGGAGGAGCAAGTAATAATAATTGGAGAAATGCTACGTATGATATATCTGCTTATGCAGCAGGAAATGCGAATGTGATGATTGCCTTTACATACAATAATTTCGGATACCAAATGTATGGAGTAGGAGTTGATAATGTGAGTGTTTTTGCACCAAGCAATTATGATATGGGCGTTACAGCTCAAAATTTACCTTATTACATTGGCAATAACGTTGCGAAAACTGTAAGCGGAACTATTCATAATTATGGTTCAACTACTATTACTTCTATGAATTTGAAATACAGTGTAAATGGTGGAACTCCAGTTACGGACGCACTTTCTTCTTTGAGTATTTCTGCATTAAGTAATTATAACTTTACACACAATATAGCTTGGACGCCCACTGCGGATGGAATTTATACGATGA
>JBDTAC010000079.1 GCA_039924845.1 Bacteroidia bacterium | reverse complement strand
GTCCATAATTACAATTACTTTGCTTGCCAAATCCGGTTTGGTTTCGGAAGCAGCTTCTGCAGCAGCAATGGCACTTAGCGCAGCAGTAAAATATTCAATGTGAATGTAATTTGGATGCACATTTAATGTTTCCAAGGCTTGTTTTACATTTTCCATCATCGGGCCCGGACCACAAATAAAATATTCCGTTACAGGTGTGCGCTCTACAAAATTTTGCAACAAAGAATTTATTTTTTCAGCCAACATCATTCCTTGTAAAAGCTGATGAGAAGGCTCTTTAAATGGTTTGTCTAAAACATGATATACTTTTAAGCGTCCGGAAAATTTTTTTTCTAACTCGTTTAATTCTGTTTTAAAAATAATGGAATCTTCGTTAAAATTACCGTAAAACAAGGTGATCTGACTTTTTTCTTCAACACTCAATGTTGTTTTTATAATGGACATCATCGGCGTAATTCCGCTGCCACCAGCAAAAAGCACGTAATTTTTTTTGTTGGTTGGTTTTAATTCGGTATAAAATTTTCCAAGCGGCGTCATTACTTCCACACTCGCGCCTATTTTTGCTTGATCATTAATCCAGGTAGAAACTTTTCCACCTTTTACTTTTTTGATCGCCACACGCAAATCTTTATCTGTAATAGTGCTACTACAAATGGAATACGAACGTCTTAATTCTTCGCCATCTACATTAATTTTCAACGTAAGATATTGACCTTGTATGTATTTATATTCTTCTGTAAGTGCTTGCGGAACGCTAAAAGCCAACGAAACGCAATCAACGGTTTCGTGTTTTACATCTGCAATCGTGAGTGTATGAAACTTTGCCATCAAATCTTTCAATTAAAAATGAATAAGGCTGCAAAAATAGAATTAATTCTTATTTTTTGAGAATGGAAAAAAGCAGTTCGAAAAATTATTTTTTTGAAACGATTTTATTGAGCTTTGAAAAATTATTTTTTCGGAGCCATATAAACCGTTTGCGAAGGAAAAGCAAAGCCAGAATTGTTTGCCTCTACAATTTCCATAATTTTATAATTGATTTCTTCGCGCACGTCTAAATACACGTCCCACTCAATGGTATCCACATAATACACCACCATCACATCCAAAGAACTATCACCAAATCCATGAAATTTCACGCGTCCATCTTGATTGGTATGCGGATGAGAATCTAATAGTTCTTGTATTTCTTTTACGATACTTTTAATTTGATTTGCTTTAGTTTCGTACACCAAACCAATATTAAAATTGGCTCTGCGAAAGGTTCTCAGAGATAAATTATCCAATTCAGATTCTACCAACTTTTTATTTGGAACGGTGAGATAACTTTTTTCGATGGTTCGAATACGCGTGCTGCGAAAGCCAATTTTTTCAACTGTTCCGTTGATATCGCCCACTTGAATTAAATCGCCAATCACAAAAGGTTTATCTAAAAAAATTGTAAAGGATCCCAATAAATTTTCGATGGATTCTTTTGCTGCTAAAGCAACTGCCAAACCGCCAATTCCTAAACCGGCAATCAGCGAAGCTACGTTTACTTTAAAAATAGTACCGAGCATAAAAAAAATGCAAAAAATAACGACAATTATTTTCGCTGCTTCTTTAAAAAAAGGTACTAATTGATCGTCCGATTTAGAACCTTTCTGAGCTGTTCTGTGCAATAATTCAAGTCCAAGGAAATCAATGATGCGAAGCGTAACCCAAGTAATGGAAATAATAATCCCAGTTTCAAATACGCCAAAAATAAGCATCCGAATTCCAAATATTTCTTTCGATACCAATTGCCAATTTTGCGGAAATTGAAGTCGATCAAATGCGAAATAAAAAGTAAGAACAATGATGAAAAACCGAAATGGTTTTTTCAATAAAATATATAATTTTTCGAAACTAACTGCTTTCGAAAAACGGTGTAAAAAACGAAAAATTATTTTTGCAGCGAGCTTTGAAATAACTTTTTTTAGGGAGAACCCAGCGATAATAATGAGCGCAAACCAAAAATAATTTTTCAGTGGATTGTCTAAAAAAACAGCATTTAAATACGTCTGAATTTGTTCCATTAAATTAATTTTTTTAAGGCAATTTCAAAAGCAGTTTTCGCAATATTATTTTTTGAATTATTTATGCGATGCGCTTCTTCCAAGGCTTTGCGCATGGTTGTGGATACATCTGTAAAAATTCCGGCGTCAGAAAGTTCGATATTACTTTGCATCAAATACGCAAAAACTCGTGCCATTCCGCAATTAGCGATAAAATCAGGAATCACACTAATTTTAGAATCGGCATATTCCGCAATTGGTCCAAAAAATATTTCTTTGTCAGCAAAAGGCACATTAGCACCGCAAGCAATCACTTGCAAACCATTTTTAATTAAATTCTCCACTTGTTCTTTCGTCATTAATCGAGAAGCTGCGGCAGGAATAAAAATATCCGCCTTCGTTTCCCAAATTTTTTGATTTATTTCTGTGAAAGGAATTAATTTTTCATGAACCAATTTATTATTTTTCTTTTCAGCAAATAATTTTTTAATTTCGTCAAACGTAAAGCCGTTTTCGGAAATAAGTCCGCCGTTTACATCAATAATACCAACAATTAGAGCGCCAGCTTGCGATAAATAATACGCCGCAGCGGCAGCCACATTACCCCAGCCTTGTACAATTACCTTTTTACCTTTTATCGCGCCACCGTAAATCGTATAATAATGTTTAATAGATTCTGACACGCCAAAACCGGTAATCATATCGGCAACCACGTATTTTTTGGATGGATTGGGCGAATACGTTGTGTCTTCGATTACTTTTGAAACGCCCATTCTCAACTGACCGATTTTATGAATTTTTTCGTTCTCTGCCGGACGGAAGTGCCCATTCACAATGCCTTCTTGCGGATGCCACAAGCCAAAATCCTCCGTAATCGGGATCACTTCATGAATTTCATCCACATTCATATCTCCGCCGGTTCCATAATAATTTTTCAACAAAGGCATTACCGCTTTGTACCAACGTTTTAAAACTTCTTTTTTACGTGGATCGGCAGGATCAAAATTAATACCCGATTTAGCGCCACCAATTTGCGGTCCAGAAACGGTAAATTTCACTTCCATTGTTTTCGCCAAAGATTCTACTTCGCGTTTATCTAAACCTTTCCGCATGCGCGTTCCGCCACCTGCAGCACCACCTCGTAAGGAATTAATAACGATCCAACCTTCTGCTTCCGATTCGGCATCTTTCCATTCAAAAACTATTTCTGGTTTTTTATTTTCGTACTTCTCGAGTAAATCTTTCATAAGAATTTTTTTCTAATTTTATACAAAAATAGGAGGATTGTTTTAATCATCTCGAAAAATATTTTTTTTGAGATGTTATTATTTTTTTGAAAATTTGTATAATTGTTGTCGAAATTAAATTTGTTTTTTTAAAAGTTCAAAAATTGAATCATAAAATTCAGCGATGAAAAAAGTAACAAATTCAAAAAAAAGTTTGCCAAAAAAAGCAGGAAAATCCGATTCAGGTGAATTGAGAAAACCTTCTAAGCTAACGCCTTTGAAAGACAAGGAAAAAAAGAAAAACTGGAAAAAATCAGTCGCTAACGATGACGACGAAGATTTGGATGCAATGCCAGACGAGGACATAAAATTTGAAGACCTCGCTCATGGAAGCATTGATGATGACGAGGAAGAAGATCGCTTTTTTGAAGATGAATTCTGAATAAAAAATATTTTTTTATTCCCGATTGTGCATTTTTGTACGATCGGGTTTTTTATTGCCCCAATAAATACATCCGCTCACACTGTTTTTGATAGCTCCGGTTACGGATTGCAAACAATTTATTTCGTAGCGCCAGCGCAATACGCCTAAAAATGCAAAAATCAGCGCTTCTTTAAAATCAATTACTTTTTTTTCGGGTAAAATAAAAGTGTGCGAAGAATTTTTTCGAAGACATTCCATCAAAAAATCATTGTGTGCGCCGCCGCCTGTTACCAATACATTTCCGATTTTTTCTTTTTCTAATGCCTTGTTTAATTGAATGGAAATGTGCTCGTAAAAAGTTCGGATTTTATCGTTCAACGGAATTTCATATTTTTTAAGTATTGGAAAAATATTTTTCAAAACCCATTCTTTTCCCAATGATTTCGGCTTATTTATAGGAAGATGATAAAAAGGTAATTTATTTAATTCCGCCAAAAGCGAGGAATTTATTTTCCCGTTTTTTCCCATTTTTCCTTTGTCATCAAAAGGTTTTCCGATTCCTTCACACAAATAATTTACGACTAAATTTACTGGACAAATATCAAATGCGATGCGTTTATTTTTTTTCTGAAACGATACATTTGCAAAACCTCCCAAATTCAAACAAAAATCATATTCTGAAAAAAGAAGTACATCTCCGGCAGGTACCAATGGCGCGCCTTGTCCGCCCAAAGCCACATCCAAGGATCTAAAATCACACATCACAGGTAAATTGCAAATCGCCGCAATCGCGGCTCCATCTCCCAACTGAAACGTTAATTTTTTTTCTGGCTGATGAAAAATAGTATGTCCGTGAGAAGCGATAAAATCGGCTTTCAAAAAATATTTTTTCAAAAAGGAATTAATTAGGTTTCCTAACAATGTGCCGTATTCCGCGTTTCCCAAAGCAAAATCAAATGCGGAACTATTTTCAATCGTAGAAAGCTTTTTTTTCCAAGTCTTTGTATATGGAATGGTTTCGGCTTTTTCGAGAAAGTATTTCCATTTATCATTTTCCAAAACAAAACGACACAAAGCGATGTCCACTCCGTCCAGCGAAGTGCCCGACATAATTCCGATTACTTTATATTCTTGCTTCATTTTATCGAATACAAGATTAGTGAAAATAAGTTTAGAAGAATCAGATGAGAATTACGCTTTGAAAAAATAATTTTTCAAATGTGTTTTTTCAGAAGCGTAAAAAAGTCTTTCAAAAAAATAATTTTTCGGAAGTTCTATTTTGCCAAAATAGTTTTTATATTTTTTTCCAAACTTTCAAATGTTGTTTTTTGTAGTGTTATTGCTTCTGTTGTATTATTGCCATTTTGAACATCTTTATACCCAAAATAAGGAACTCCATCTTTGTAACCATAAATAAAAATCTTCTTCTTTTGTCCTGATGGAAAATCATAAAAAGTACAAGTATTCGCTTCAATACCTTTGGACAAAACGGAATTCATTTTATCCAAAACAATAAACGCCTTCATCTTAATATCGTTAGGCGCATCCTTAACTTGCACAAAAAAATCTTTTCTTTGCCCTTTATAAACGCAAACATCCACATTTACCCAACCCAAATGCGTCATATTAAATTGATACGTTAAGTAATCTTCATTTATTTTTTTACGTATTTCGCTAATTATTCCTTGTTGTATTCTATATTTCCGTATTTCATCCAATGCCTCTTTTTTACTAATGCCTTTTTTCAGTAATAGTTGATAAGCATTGGTAGCTGACAGATTTATTCCATAATTTTTTATGGACATCACTTTTCCTAAATGCTCTCCTTTGTATAACTCATTAACATCACGTTCATCGTAAGTATAGTCGTTTTGAAACGTAGTTTGTCCTACGCTTTTTAGTTTTTTCAAAAATTCTATCTGAGCTTTTTTATAAAACAATGAATCGCAATACCATAAATCTTTATCCAAATTAGTTAAATATATATCCAAAAAGGTATCATATTTTTTATAATCAAATTGCCATAATTTCTCAGCGCAAGCAGATGCCAACGAAAATCTTTTTTGAAATTCGCGTGTTGCTACAAATGTGTTTTCATATTTGGTATTTTTAGACATTTCTTCTTGTGCATTTAATATTTTTATTTCCTCATTTTCTTTTGTGGTATCTCCGTTTGCCAACCTAATCCATTCAAAATCTAAATACTCTATTGGAATCGGAATCAATTGTTTTTCTAATGCTTTTGGCGAAGTCCAATTTATTTGATTAGTGTTATGCGAATAATTCCCTTGATAAACTTCCATTCCTGCCTTTTGTTCTTTTGTAGGAATTTCTACGTATAAATTTGCCCCTTTTTTAATATTTAATTCCTCGCCATTTGCGCCATTTGCATCCAAGTATATCATCCCGCCTGATTCTAATAATTTTCCATTGCTTTCCGTTTGAAGATTAGACAAAATCATATCGCTTTTATCAAATACTTCTTTTAATTGCAATCTTATTTTGCCTTTATAAACTTGACCATTTTGTAGCACAAAACAATTACGAGGAACAAAAATAAATGTGCCTTTTTTTCCCAACAACGTAGTATCAATATTGCTTTTAATATTAAAATAAGTGGCAGGAGGAGCAATTGAATCCAAAAAAACAGCAAATTCTTTTTCCGCTTTTTCAGAAACAAAATGGGTAGATTTTTGGCTGTTTAATTTTTCTTTTTTTGCCGAATGAATTGCATCAGTGCTGTCATTTTTTTTGGTTATTGAAACAACGGTATCCGCTTTTTTTACCCTTTCTGTTGTATCGTCTTGTTTAGAAATGGCAGGAATAGAATCTTGCTTAGTTATTTTATTAGCTGTATTGTTTGAACTGTTTTGGCAAGCACTTCCTAATAAAGCGAACAATATAAAAATACTTTGTTTTTTGAGCGATTTCATTCAGCAGTACAAAAATTGAGTATATAAATGTACTAATAAAAGCACTTTGAAAAAATAATTTTTCGGAAGGCTAAATTTTAGTTTTAAATTGCGGTTCAAAAAAATAATTTTTCGAAGATGAAAAAACATAGTTCTGCGAAAGCGATTCACGAGGATACGAAAAAGTTTTTTTTAAAATTAAAACGTAAAAATCCAAAGGATTTAGATAATGTCGTACATGAATTGCATCACGAAGTTTTTGCGCACACCGATTGTTTAACCTGTGCCAATTGTTGCAAAACTACAAGTCCGATTTTTTCTCAAAAAGACATTGAACGCCTTTCGAAATACTTTAAAATAAGGCCTTCGCAGTTTATCGAAAAATATTTACACGAAGATGCAGACAAAGATTTTGTGTTGAACAGTGCGCCTTGCACGTTTTTGGATGCCGAAAATTTGTGTACTATTTACGATCATCGCCCAACTGCTTGTCGCGAATATCCACATACCGACCGAAAAAAATTTTATCAATTACTGGATTTAACGCTCGAAAATGTCGCGGTTTGTCCTGCCGTTGCTGAAATTGCCGAAAAATTAAAATTGGTTTACGAAAAATAAAACCGAATAATTCGTACACTTTTTATTACTTTCGCATAACCAACGAGTTCGTTTTATGTGCTACTCATCACAAATATGAAAATTCTGTTTGAGAAACATCAAAGTTTGAGGCGGGTTGTTTACTCTTTCCCATTACAACTTTTTTTTGTTGTACTGAAAAAAAATCAATTGTTAGTCCTTTTTTGGTTGCTATTTTTTGGTTGTATTACACAAGTAGTTGCCATTAAATACGGTGTTCCGTATCTTTTTTTAGATCCTGAATATTTAGGTCAAGTAGATTTCCGTTCTTATTTATTGTTGGGTTTTGCTTGCGGAGGTTTTATTATGGCTTTCAACATTGCTTCGTACATTACCAATGCGTTTCGGTTTCCTTTCCTGGCAACGCTTTCAAATCCTTTTTTTAAATTTTGTCTCAATAATTTAATTATTCCAGTAATTTTTGTTTTTGTTTATTGTGTCTCGATATACAAGTTTCAAACACATTCGCAATTAGTAGCGCCAAAATATGTGTGGATGCATATTGCGGGATTTTTAACGGGAAATATTTCGTTCATTTTATTTTCGATTTTATATTTCCGTTGGGCAAATAAAGACATTCAAAAAATGTTTGGTGTGATTAGCAGCGACGATGGAAATCCGGAATTAAAAATCCGAAAGAGTCAGCGCATCGCATTAAAAGAAAACATGGATTGGCAAAACGTGGATTCTCCGAAAAACCCTGAAAATAAAAGAGATTGGCACGTGGAAACGTATATGAGTACTCTTTTCAGAATTAAATTAGCGCGTGGATACGAGCATTATGAAAAAGAAAAACTAATCAAAGTTTTTAAGCAAAACCACGTCAGTGCTGCTCTTTTTGAAATAATTGCTGTGGTAAGCCTTATTTTATTGGGATTGTTTCGCGATGTTTCGGTGTTTCAAATTCCTGCTGGAGCCAGTGTTTTTTTATTGTTCACCATGTTTTTAATGCTGACAAGTGCAACCTATACTTGGCTCAGAGGTTGGTCGGTTACGGTGTCTTGCATCGTTTTGGTAATAATTAATTTTGTATCGCATTATGATATTGCAAATTCTGGTAGTAGGGCTTACGGGATGGATTATACCGTGCCAAAAGCAATTTTGACTAACGGTATTTTAGATCAATCAGATATCAATAAAACACAGCGTAATAATGATATTGATAGCACGACAAAAATACTGAATAATTGGGTTTCGAAAAATGCAATAAATAGTTTAGCGCGAAATCAAAAACCAAAATTTGTAATTGTTTGTACCAGCGGAGGTGGCTTGCGTTCTTCTTTATGGACGTTTTACACCTTGCAACATACCGATAGTATTTTAGGAGGAGAATTGCTAAAACACATCGAATTAATTACCGGATCTTCTGGCGGAATTATTGGTGCAGCGTATTTGCGCGAATTGTATTTGGAGCAACAACAAGGAAAAATTAAAAATTTATATCCCGATTCTTTCTTGGTCAATATCTCGAAAGATATTTTAAATCCATTGGCATTTAGCATTACCACGAACGATTTATTTTTCAACCTTCAGAAATTTAAAGATGGAAATTATTCTTATTCCAAAGACCGCGGTTATTTTTTCGAAAAAAAATTAAATGAAAATACCGACAATGTTTTTCAAAAAAGAATCAGCGATTACACGCTTCCTGAAAAAAAGGCATTGATTCCGATAATGGTTATTACGCCCACTGTTATTAACGATGGAAGGAAATTAGTGATTGCTTCGCAACCGGTTTCTTATCTTACGGAAAACGATATTCAACCTTCGCTCACCAATCATCCATTGGTGGAAGACATCGAATTTTCAAAATTTTTCAAAAATCAGGATGCTGCCAATTTAAAATTTACAAGCGCTTTGCGAATGAATGCCACTTTTCCATATATCATGCCAGCAACGCAACTTCCAAGCATCCCAACCATTGAAGTAATGGATGCTGGTTTGCGCGACAATTACGGCGTAGAGCCAGCTTTAAAATTTATTTATGCTTTCCGAAAATGGATAGAAGAAAATACGAGTGGTATTGTGATTGTTCAAATACGCGATAAACACAAAGAATTTCCGATACAAGACAATGCTCCGAAAACAATTATCGAAACGCTTACACAACCTATCAATACACTTTACGCGACACTTTTTAATGTTCAAGATTTTAATGAAAACCAAATGATTGAATACACGAGTTTGTGGTTTAAAGGCAAAATTGATTTTGTAGATTTTCAATTGCAAAATGATCCTGGAGATAATATTTCTTTGAGCTGGCACCTCACCAACAAAGAGAAAAAGCAGGTGGTTAATTCTATGAAACTTCCAGAAAACAGAGCTTCCGTAGCTAAACTGAAAGAATTATTAAAGTAAAATTGCTTCGAAAAAATAATTTTTCAAACAGGTTTTAGAACAAATGTTTTTCGGCGTGATAGGAGGAACGTACCAAAGGACCGCTTTCTACAAAACGAAATCCTTTTTCGAGTCCGGCTTTTTTTAAAGCCAAAAATGTATCAGGATGAATAAATTCTACCACCGGTAAATGCTGGTGTGTAGGTTGTAAATACTGACCTAAGGTAAGCACATCGCAACCGGCTTTTCGTAAATCGTCCATTGCTTCGTATACTTCTTCTTGTGTTTCGCCTAAGCCGAGCATAATGCCTGATTTTGTTTTTAATCCGGCGTCTTTCAAGCGTTTCAACACTTCTAAACTGCGTTCGTATTTGGCTTGTATGCGCACTTGTTTGGTTAAGCGTTTTACGGTTTCTAAATTATGCGAAACAATTTCTGGTTTGCTATCGATGATGCGTTGTAGGTTTTCCCACTTTCCTTGAAAATCAGGAATCAAGGTTTCCATCGTTGTTTTCGGACTTGCCGCACGAATTGTTTTAATAGTTTCAGCCCAAATTATGGAACCGCCATCTTTCAAATCATCTCTATCCACGGAAGTGATAACGCAATGTTTAATATTCATCAAACGCACCGATTCCGCTACACGTTGAGGTTCTTGCAAATCCACTGCATTTGGACGACCAGTAGCTACGGCGCAAAATCCGCAGGAGCGCGTACAAATATTTCCCAATATCATAAACGTAGCCGTGCCTGCGCCCCAGCATTCGCCCATGTTTGGACAATTCCCACTTTCGCAGATGGTGTGTAATTTATGTGTGCTTACAATATTTCGAACTTGCGCATACTCTTTGCCAGTAGGCAATTTAACGCGCAACCAATCTGGTTTTTTTATTCTTGGATTTTTCTCTTCTACAAGTTCGCTCATTTTTCTTTCCGAAAAAATATTTTTTCAATTACTAAAACCAACGTTTCCCAAACAGAAAATCAATGTACAAAGTGAGAAAAACGTGTTTGGGAGTTTCGTAAGCCATCATTGGGATGGCGGTGGGGTAGGCATCTGCAATAATCCCAGCTTCTATTGATTTTACAGCATCATGGCGATCGGCATAATCCATACTAATGCCTAATTTTCCGTAAACGCCTGGATGAAATTGAATTTCGCTGAAACCCGTAAAATAAGGTGCACTACCATAAATGCTGTCTATTAAATCTTGTCCGGGTACATATTTTTCCGTAGATAATACGTATTGATTTTGCTGGTAGGAAGATGCATGTAATATCTGTAAATAAACGGGTTTCGCCATGCCCAACGAAAATCCGCCATAATAGGAATAACGTATTTCAACACTGTTTGGAATATTTTTTCGATACAAGATATTCTGGTAACCCAAACCAGTTCGTAAAATGAGCAAAGCATTCATTTTTCCGTAATAATAACCTTTCGAGTTTGGGAATGTTGGATTTTGTGTTTTCGTTTGTTTGGGGTCGCTCATGTTCAAACCTTCTATTTCCCAAATACGCTCTTTGTAACCGGTAACGTGTTTTCCTCGGCGGTAATTGATGCCAAAACCATTGGTGTGAATCATTATTCCGAAAGTTCCGCTGTTGCGATACAATACGTTTAAATCCGGACCTTGCTCAGAAGCGGTAGGTGTAGAATCAAAAAAAGCATCTTGTTGTGCAACTGCGAATAGCGCCGCTGCAACAAAAGCAACAATAAAAATTACTTTTTTAGACATTCTCCGTAAATTTACATTCACAAATGTAAGATTTTAACTTTTAATTCAACTAAAATAATATGAAAACAGCAGTTATTTATTATACCAATCAGTTGCGGACAAAAGCGACGCACGTAAAATCAGGAATGGAAATTATAACCGATGCACCTACAGATAATAACGGAAAAGGGGAGGCTTTTTCACCAACCGATTTATTGTCCACTTCGCTTGGATGTTGCATGCTTACGATTATGGGAATTGTGGCTGAACGCAATGGAATTGACATAAACAATACGAAAGTGGAAATCACTAAAATAATGGGGACAGATCCACGAAGAGTGGTTGAAATTGTGTTGGAATTCTCTATGCCTCAAAAAAAATATTCGGATAAAGAAAAAACACTCATGGAAAATGCGGCAAGAACTTGTCCGGTTGCAAAAAGTTTGCATCCAGATTTAAAACAGGCAGTGATTTTTAATTACTGATTTTTTGGATAGAAGATTTCACATCTTCCACACGAATGTCTTGCTGCGAAGCGTTAAAAAAGCACTTTCCGTTTTTGATAAGTAATAATTGAGGCGAAGCGTGAATGACGGAAAATTGTTCGGCAATTAAATTGGAAATGTCGCGATGTGCCAACAAATCCAAATAATAAATAGGACTATTTTTTGGGGATAAATCCCAAGAACGCTCCAAACGTTGTTTCGCCATGGAACTGATGGAACAGCGCGTGCTGTGTTTAAAAATGGCAATAGCTGAAATATCTTCGCGAAAACTTTCCTCGATTATTTCCGAAATTTGCTTCTCACTATCAAGAAACAGCCAGTCCATAAAATTATTTTTTTAAATGGAATTATGCGATGGATGTTGCGTACTGCCTTGTCCGCCGTAAGCTGCACAATGTTGCTGACTTCTGCAAGACATCATCGTTAATACTATAAATGCGATGGCTACAATTGCTAAGAATGTTTTTTTCATGTTGTTTTTTTAGCTGTGCGTTAATGTTCTCTAAAGGCAAAAATAAAAAATTTCTTCAAATAAGCAATTTATTCTTCATAAGTAAAATCATTTTGTTGAAATCTTACTGAAGAAGATTTTGCACTTCGAAAAAATATTTTTTCAAACCTAAATTATTCTTTTTGTAAAAATGGATATTTATAATCCGTAGCCGGAACAAAGGTTTCCTTGATAGTACGCGGAGAAACCCAACGCAATAAATTTATCATTGATCCTGCTTTGTCATTTGTTCCAGAACCTCTTGCGCCACCAAACGGTTGCTGACCAACAACAGCTCCTGTAGGTTTATCATTGATATAAAAATTTCCGGCAGCGTTCACTAATTTTTTCGCAGCGTATTCAATCGCATATCTATCTTGCGCGATGAAAGCGCCTGTTAGCGCGTAAATGGAAGTAGAATCAACAATGTCTAATGTTTCTTCAAATTTGGCATCTTCGTAAACAAAAATGGTTAATACTGGTCCAAATAATTCTTCGCACAAAGTGACGTATTTCGGTTGTTTCGCTAAAATAATAGTTGGCTCGATGAAATATCCTTTTGATTTATCGTAATTTCCTCCTGCCACAATTTCTGCATCTTTGTCTTTCTTCGCGTTATCAATATATTTAGCAAGTTTATCAAATGATTTTTCATCAATAACTGCATTGATAAAATTTCCGAAATCTTCTGTCGGTCCCATTTTAAAAGACGCCAAATCCTTACACACCAAGTCTTTTACCTCTTTCCACAAAGAAGCCGGAATGTAAGCGCGAGAAGCGGCCGAACATTTTTGTCCTTGATATTCAAACGCACCGCGCGAAATAGCTGTTGCCACCACTTTTGCTTCCGCAGAAGGATGCGCCACAATAAAATCTTTTCCACCTGTTTCGCCTACAATTCTTGGATACGATTTATAGAGATGAATATTATTTCCGATTGTTTTCCAAATGTTCTGAAACACTTCCGTAGAGCCAGTAAAATGGATTCCTGCAAAATCAGGATGTGAAAAAATAACATCTGCTGCATCTGGTCCCGAAGGGTAAATTAAATTAATGACACCCGCCGGAACGCCTGCTTTTATAAATATTTCCATCAATACATTGGCAGCGTAAACTTGCGTGTTGGAAGGTTTCCAAACCACCACATTTCCCATCATAGCGCAAGAAGTAGGTAAATTTCCGGCAATTGCCGTAAAATTAAAAGGAGTTAACGCATAGATAAAACCCTCTAACGGTCGTTGTTCCACACGATTCCAAATACCTGCGGAAGAATTAGGTTGCAATTTATAAATCTCCGTCATGTAATGCACGTTGAAGCGCAAAAAATCAGTGATTTCGCAAGCGGCATCAATTTCGGCTTGGTACGCATTTTTCGATTGACCGAGCATGGTTGCCGCATTCAGCTTGGCGCGAAAAGGTCCTGCGATTAAATCGGCTGCCTTTAAAAAAATACTCGCGCGGTGTTCCCACGAAAGATTTGCCCAATTTGTTTTCGCTTTCAAAGCCGCATCAATGGCTTGTTTTACGTGTTCTTTAGTACTTTTATGAAAATGTCCTAAGGTATGTTTGTGATCGTGCGGAGGCGCAAGACGAACGGTTTCGCCACTTTTAATTTCTTTTCCGCCAATATACATCGGAATATCTATTTCTTGCGAACGCAAATGCGCCAACATTTTTTTCAGTTCTTCTCTTTCTGCGCTTCCTGGAAAATAATTTTTTACAGGTTCATTTATCGGAGCAGGTACGTTGTAAAATCCTTTTGCCATAACGAATTCAATTTAGATGGTTTGAAAAAATAATTTTTTGAGAGCACAAATTTACGAAAAGAAAATGGAGTGATTTAGGAATTATTTTTATTGTTTTTAAGGCTTCGGAAAAATAATTTTTTGAACGTGTTTCCCTTTTTTGCAGATAATTTTAATTACCTAACATAAGAGTCTCTAACTAAAAATTTTAATGATTGAGAATTTTTAGTTGTGTCGCTATTTTTAAATTTTATCGTTTGGAAAATCGAAATAATTGTATCTTCATTTTTCACATCTTCATTTTTTTTACTTTGAGTAATTAAATTAAAACGATCTCTGCCAACATTAACATTTTCTAAATATACACCAACATAACCTTTTTCTTTAATTTTAGGTTTTGTTATAATACCAAATTTACCGTTTATTGTATCGTTTGCATACATTTGTGTTTCGTATATATCTGAAAAATCGTCAGAGTAAGGACCAAAATCAAATGTTAATGTATCGCGTCCATTCGTAATTCCGCCAATATATGAGTCAATTCCTTGTAGTTTAAATTTGTGCCAATTGCGTGGTGTTTTCATTTGAAAATCACCAAAAAAGTCAATGATTTGAAGTGGTGATGTGTTTTTCTGTATTGATTTATCGGTGCCTTTTTTACAGAAAAAAACAATTGAAAAAATCATTATGCTGATTAAATATCTCATGTAAATTGGATTTTATTGTTTTGAATTTTTTTACAGAAAACAAATTTACCAAGAATAATCCAATGTTTTTGTGCTTCAAAAAAATAATTTTTCAAATGCTTTTTAACTTAAAACTAAAAAACTTAGAACTAAAAATTTAATTCGGATCCACATCCACCACTAATTTCACTTGTTTGAAATCAGTATTTTCATAGAAATGCAAAAAACTTTTTTTCAAAATTTCTTTTGTTTGCGCAATGGATTTTTCGCGTTCTGCTTTTATTAAAATCGTTTTGCAATAATCATTTTTAATACGTGCTACCAAAGGATATTCAGGTCCGAGTACTTTTCCGTTGATTGTTTTTTTCAAATCGCTCGCAAGTACATCGGCAGCGTAATTCAGTAAATCGGCATCTTTGTGTTTTACAGTAATTTTTAGGAGGCGAAAAAAAGGCGGGTAAAAAAAGTTTTTTCGATCAAGAATTTGTTCTTTATACATCGCGGCATAATCGTTCCGAACTACATTTTGTATTACCGAATGCGCAGGATTATACGTTTGAACAATTACTTTTCCGCGTTTGTTTTTTCTTCCGGCTCGTCCGCTAACTTGCGCCATTAGCTGAAAAGAGCGTTCGTACGAACGGAAATCTGGAAAGTTCATCATGCTGTCTGCGTCTAAAATGCCCACCACGCTTACGTTATCAAAATCAAAACCTTTCGTAATCATTTGTGTTCCCACTAAAATATCAATGCGTTGATCTTCAAAATCTCGAATAATATTTTGATGCGCATATTTAGAACGCGTGGTGTCTAAATCCATACGTAAAATGCGGGCTGTAGGAAAAAACAAAGACAATTCTTCTTCAATTTTTTCCGTGCCAAAACCTTTCATTTTTAATTTAGTAGCGCCGCAAGCTTCGCACGCAGCAGGCGGTTTCAGCGAATAACCACAATAATGACAACGCATCGTATGTGCTGTTTTGTGATACGTCAAACTCACATCGCAATGGATGCAATGCGGAATCCAGCCGCAGGTATCGCATTCAAAAACGGGTGCAAATCCACGCCGATTATGAAACACAATTGCTTGCTCTTTATTATCAAGCGCCATTTTTAAATGTTCCAATAAAATCGTAGAAAAATGCGATTTCATTATTTTTTTTCGTTTCTCTTCTTGGATGTCAGCAACAATAATTTCGGGCATTTCAATTCCTCCGAAACGCTCCGTCATTTCTACGAATCCGTATTTTCCTTGTTCCGCATTGTAATACGTTTCCACGGAAGGTGTAGCAGATCCCAACAATGTTTTTGCTCCGTGAATGCGTGCTAAATACATCGCAGAATCGCGTGCGTTGTAGCGCGGTGCAGGATCATATTGTTTGTAAGAAGTATCGTGTTCTTCGTCCACAATTATTAATCCTAAATCATGAAAAGGCAGGAATAATGCAGAACGCGCACCAATAATTATTTTTCCTGAATTATTTTTTTCGCTTTTTTGAAGTACATTTTTCCAAACTTCTACGCGTTCATTGTCATTTAATTTGGAATGATAAATACTCACTTTGTCGCCAAAATGTTTTTGCAAACGATTAATAATTTGTGCCGTAAGCGCAATTTCTGGCAATAAATACAATGTCTGTTTTCCGCTCGCAATGCACTCTTGCATCAATTGAATATACACTTCTGTTTTCCCGCTCGATGTTACGCCGTGTAAAAGTACTACGTCTTTATCTAAAAAGATATTTTTTATTTTTTTGAAAACATTTTCTTGCACATCGTTTAATTTTTTTTCGCTGAGGTTTGAAAAATTATTTTTTTCGAAGCGTGAAATTTCTTTCGTGTAAATTTCAAAAATACTTTTTTTAACGAGCTGATTTATAATTGTTGCGGAAGCGTCTGAAACGTGCATCAATTTGCTTTTTTTAACTTCTTCCGTTTCTCCAGAATAACGTTTAGAAAGCTGAATAAATGCCATCAATACTTCCAATTGTTTGAACGCTTTTTTTTCGAGCTCCGAAAATTTATTTTTCAAATTTTCTTCGTCTTCCGCGAAAGCAGAAAGCCGAATATATTCTTCAATTTTGGGTTTGTATTTTTCTTTTATTTCTTCTTGAATTAGTACAAAACCTTTGTCAATTAAGGATTTTATAATTGGATAAACGGTTTTGCGTTCTACGATTTCCGCCGCTTCTATCAAGGTTATTTCTGTTCGGATTTCCAGCGCATCTATCAATAAAAATTCTTTTTCAGAAAGTATTTCTTTTGATAATTCGTTGCTTGGATTTAGCATTATTTTTGTTTCGCTCCCTAACTTTAAAGCTGCTGGAAATGCAGCATTCATCACTTCTCCAATCGTGCACATATAATACGAAGCCATCCATTCCCACAATTGAAATTGAGAATTTGTTACAACAGGTCCTGCATCTAAAATATGTTCGATGTATTTTGCTGCGTACTTTTCGGGTGCTTTTTGATGAATGTTTCGCACCAAAGCAGCATACAATTTTCCTTTTCCGAAATTCACTACGACGCGTTGTCCTTCTTTAATGGCTTCGTTCCATTCTTGTGGCACGCGGTACGTGTACAAGTTTGGAACGGGAATCGGAAGAATAACATCTGCAAAAAGCGTAATCATTCTTTTATCTTTTGGCTTAAAAAGTATGATTTTTTATTCCTTTTCCATTATTGTAGGATAAAGGAGGACAAAAATATTTTTCAAAAAAAGGGCTTTAAAAAAATATTTTTTTGAACTGCTTTTACATCGCTTTTAATTCGGCAACCAATTGCGTCAATACTTTTTTCGCATCTCCAAAAAGCATACTTGTTTTCGGATCGTAAAATAATTCGTTGTCAATACCTGCGTAACCCGCATTCATGCTTCGTTTGTTGATGATGATGTGTTGTGCGGATTCTACATCTAAAATCGGCATACCGAAAATAGGAGAGGCGGGATCGTTTTTGGCAGCAGGATTTACAACATCGTTTGCTCCTACAACCAATACAACATCTGTGTTCGGAAATTCCGGATTTATTTCTTCCATTTCCACTAATTTACCATAATCTACATTCGATTCTGCAAGTAAAACGTTCATGTGCCCAGGCATACGACCAGCAACTGGATGAATGGCATATTTTACTTCCACGCCTCTTTCTTCCAACAAAATTTCTAAATCATGTATGACGTGTTGCGCTTGTGCTACAGCTAATCCGTAACCAGGAACAATTACTACACGTTTCGAATAATTCATTAAAGTAGCGGTATCACTTACGGAAATATCTTTAATAGAACCACCTGATTTTCCCACCGCAGCTGCTGTTGCAGCACCTTCGCCGAAGGCACCAAAAATAACATTAAATAAGGGACGATTCATCGCTTTACACATAACAATTGTAAGAAGCGTTCCGGCAGATCCAACTAAAATTCCGCCTGTTAACATCACTTGATTGTGGTATAAAAATCCCGCGCAAGCAGCGGCTAATCCGGTAAAGGAGTTTAACAAAGAAATTACAACGGGCATATCTGCGCCGCCGATGGGCATTACAAACATAATTCCGTAAAGCAATGCCATCGCGAAAAGTGAATATAAAAGTGTGCTGCTGCCTACTCCGGAAAAAATAAGATATCCGCCAAAAGCGAAAACAAGAAGTAAAAATATATTATTGATGCTGTTATAATTCGGTAAACGCAAAGATTTTTTGATGGTACCGTTGAGTTTCAAAAAAGCAATAATACTTCCCGCGAAGGAAACGCTTCCAATAATTAATCCCGCCATTACAATTCCGGTCGCTTTCATATTTCCTACGTGAACGTGAAATTCGATGAGCGAAATCAGCGCAGCGCAAGCTCCACCCATTCCATTGAAAACAGAAACCATTTCGGGCATGGCGGTCATTTTTACTTTTTTCGCGACAATCCAACCAGAAATTCCACCTACAAAAATAGCGGCAAAAATGAGTGTATAAATAATTGGTTGAATGGTTTTATCATGTAAAAAAATAGTTCCAGCAATGGCAAGTGTCATACCGACTGCTGCAATTAAATTCCCGTTACGTGCAGTTTCTGGATGACTGAGCATTTTTAAACCGATGATAAAAGTTACGGAAGCAATGAAATAAATAATGTCTAAAATGTATTGATTTTGCATAAACGTCTGATTAAAAAATGAACATTCGATTTATTTTACTTTTTCGCAGTGGGTTTCTTTTTAAACATTTCGAGCATCCGATCTGTTACAACAAATCCGCCAACTACATTTAAAGTTCCTAGAACTACGGCTAAAAATCCTAAACTGAGCGCCAATATATTCGTTGGATCAGCATCTAACATTACTAAAATGGCACCTACAATAACTACTCCATGAATGGCGTTGGCGCCCGACATGAGCGGCGTGTGCAATACGGAAGGTACTTTGCCGATGACTTCTATCCCCACAAAAATAGAAAGAATGAGAATGTAAAGTAGTTGAATGTGTATTCCGAAAAAACTGATAATGTGTTCCATAAATTTGGTGTTTGAAAATTATTTTTTTTAAGCGACAGAAACTTTTTTTAGTAATGGAGCATACACGATTTCACCTTTGTGTGTGATGAGAGATCCTTTCGTAATTTCTTCTTCCATTTCCCATTTAAAACCATCGTTGGTAGCGAGGTGTTCCAGGAAAGTAGAAATATTTTTTGCGTACAATTCGCTTGCGTTTAATGGCAATAAACTCGGAATATTTGATTCTCCAATAATGGTAACACCATTTTTTACAATCGTTTTATTTAATTCGCTGCCCACACAATTTCCGCCTTGTTCCACTGCCATATCAACGATTACAGAACCCATGCGCATACTTTTCACCATTTCTTCGGTTACTAAAACAGGCGCTTTTCTTCCCGGAATCAATGCGGTGGTGATAACGATATCTGCCTCCTTGATGTGTTTCGCAATTAATTCTTGTTGTTTTTTTAGAAAATCATCCGAAACTCCTTTTACATAACCGCCTTCTATTTTAATGGATTCATCGCTTTTTACTTCGATAAATTTTCCGCCTAAAGATTGTACTTGTTCTTTCGTTTCCGGGCGAATATCCGAAACTTCCACTACGGCACCTAAACGTTTTGCGGTTGCAATAGCTTGCAATCCGGCAACTCCAGCACCCATAATTACAACTTTAGAAGGTTTTATGGTTCCAGCTGCTGTCATCAATAAAGGGAAAATTTTTCCCAACGTGTTGGCTGCCATAATCACTGATTTATATCCCGCCAAATTTGCTTGAGAACTAAGCGCGTCCATTTTTTGTGCTTTGGAAATACGTGGAATCGCATCAACCGAAAACGCTGAAATATTTTTTTTCGCGCAAGCTTCCACCAATTCAGGATTGGTCATCGCAAACATAAAACTCAATAAAACCGAACCGGATTTCATTAAATTAATTTCATCTGCTGAAGGTGCGTTTACTTTTAAAACGACATCCGCATCAGCGTACAGATTATTTTTTTCAGCGATTATTTTTCCTCCAGCAGCGATGTATTGCTCGTCTGAAAAATAGGAATTAAGACCTGCATCTTTTTCGATAAGACATTCAAATCCTTTTTTTGTAAGGGCTTGAACAACATCGGGCGTAAGCGCTACGCGATTTTCCTTAATTTTAGTTTCTTTTGGTACAGCTATTTTCATCTCTCAAAAAATTATTTTTTCAATCACGAAATAAAATTTTTAACGCCCGAAAGTAATAAAAAATAAATCAATTCTTTTTTCGGGAAATAAATTGCGAAAAAATTGCTTCGAAAAATTATTTTTCGGAAGCGTTATTTTTGCCTTCGGATAGTTCTTCCATTTTGTGTTCTGCAGGAATTTCAGGTATTTTATCAATGTGCGTTTTCACAGAATTTATTTCTTGCGAAATATCTGTTTCCTTTTTGATACTCATAATACTGTCGTTGATTTCACGCTGAATTCCGTTGGTGGCATCCTTAAATTCACGAATTCCTTTTCCTAATCCTCGCGCTACTTCAGGAATTTTGTCGGATCCGAAAAGCAATAAAAAAACAAACAGAATTAAAAAAATTTCTCCGCCGCCGATATCTAAAAATAGTAACATATTTTTTGTTTAAAAACTGCGCAAAGTTATAAAAATAAAATAATGATTTGGCAAGCGCTGCATCATTTATAGAATTTGTTATCTATTTTTCGAGGATTAAAAATTGGGTGCGTCTGTTTTTAGCACGTCCTTGATCTGTATCATTTGGCGCAATCGGATTAGAGGATCCGTAGCCTTTAAATTTCATTCTGGATTCGGCAATTCCGTGTTGCTTTAGGACTTCTCGTACCGTGAAAGCGCGATCGTTAGAAAGTGCTAAATTATCTTTTTCATCGCCCACATTATCCGTAAAACCTTGTACTTCGATTTTTATTTTTGGGTTTAGTTTTAAAAAATCAGCAAATTCATTAATTACCGACAAGGATATTTTTTTTAGTTCAGAAGAATTTGTTTCGTAATAAATATTGTGCAATTCATACGATTTTCCCACTACGACAGGCTTTATTTGAAAATTGACAACAACTGGTTTTTGTGAAAAACTATCTGCTGATGTTATTAGTTGAGAATTAAATGCGGAGCCTTTCTTTCTAATCGTTAAAATATAATCGTGTTTTTTTTGTATGTTGACGACAGCTGCGTATTCTCCCGTGGCTGTATCTACAACCACTCCCACCTTTTTTTTAGTTACTACATCTTTTATTTCAACACTTGCATTTTTAACCACATTGCCATTTTCATCTTTCATCATTCCTTTTATAAAAGCCACTTTTTCAGGACGTGCATCTTTGTATAAATCGAATGAAAAAATATCCCAACCTCCAATACCCGTACCTTTTACACGGTTCGGATCATTGGATGCAAAATAACCGAGATGTCCGTCGGTACTTGCAAAAAAACCTAAATCATCACCTGCGGTATTAATCGGATAACCAATGTTTACAGGTGTTTGCCATTTTCCGTTACTGTCAGCTCTCGAATAAAAAATATCATAACCACCAATTCCCGGAAGACCATCCGATGAAAAATAAAGTGTTTGACTGTCAGAATGGATAAAAGGAGATTTCTCGTTTCCAGCAGTGTTTATGGTTGGTCCAAGGTTTACGGCTTTTTCCCATTCGCCCGTTTTTGGATCACGAACGGTTTTGTAAATATCAATTTTTCCGTATCCGCCCGGACGATCGCTGGCAAAATAAAGTGTATTTCCATCCGCAGAAATAGAAGGTTGAGAATCCCAATAAACAGGATCGTTTACGTTGGGTCCCATATTTCTTATTTCGGTCCATTCGCCATTTACAAAATCGGACGTATAGATATCGCAATTGGGAAATTGCCCGCCTTCATCCTTGCAAATGGTATAATATAAATGTTTATTGTCGATAGAAATTGTTGCTCCTCCTTCGTTTGAATTTTGATTAAAGGGTGGGGGCATAGCATCGCCTCTATCAAAAATTCCATTTGATTGGCGTTCGCTGGACGAAAAAACTTCGATAAGTTGATCAGAAACAGCAACGCTTGCTTTTTGATCTGGTGGCATTCTCCGTGTAAAAAAACAATATTGATTATCAGGTGAAATAATTGGTAAATACTCATCCAAAGGTGTACAAATTCCGGCTACTGGTTTTGGATCGAAGGGAACAGGATGTTTAAAAATATTCGCATAAAATGTAGCAAATTTCAACATCTGTTTGGCATTCGATAAATAGGAATCGTAGTCTTTTGAAAATTTTTTTTCGTCTTCGTCTTTAAAAGCAATAAATTGGTTTAAATACGTGATGGCATCGTTGTATTTTTCTTGTTCATAATAACTAAATCCTAAAAAATAATAAGGGTCGGAATGGTAGTGTGGACAGGTTTGCACCACTTTCAAAAAATATTTTTCCGTGGGCTTAAAAGGAGCATTTTGATAAATGAGCGTTTTTATTAATTCTTCTGCGTAAGCAAAATTGGCAGCCGCATAATCGGGTTCTAATTGAAGCGCCTTTTGTAAATTATCTAAGCGTTCTTGCTTTTCGTATTTATGGATATTTGTGCCCTTTTCATAAAATTTTACGGCTTGTTTATTGTCACTATCTTGACAATTATTCTCTTGTGCAACAAGCAAAAAAGGAATTGCGAATAACGGAAGTAGAAAAATTATTTTACGTACTCGTTTTTTGTTCATTCGAAAAATTATTTTTTTGAAGGCTAAAAAATCCTTGTTTTTTTAATGGCCGCCCAGCATATTTTTTATCTTTTTTTCGGCATCTTTTTTAGCTTTGTCAGCGGCATCTTTGGCTTGTTGTTCTGCTTGCTGTTTGGCTTTATCTACGGCATCTTGCGCTGCCTTTTTTGCTTGATCGGCGCTGGCTTGTGCTTGTTTTAATGCAAGGTTTTTTAAGCTATCGGCAGCCGCTTTTGCTTTTGCTTCGGCTTCGGCTTTTGCTTTGTCCAATGCTTGTTGCGCCTCTTGTTTTAAATTATCTACAGCATCGTTCATTGCATTTTTTGTGTCTAATTTAATAGTAGGTTTAGTTACTGTTCCACCAAATTTTACGGTTAAATTTATTTTATCGCCTACGTTTACTTTTGCGCCTTTATTAGCAGCTTGTGTTACTAAATTATTTACCAAAGCATTGGCTTGTCCGCCTAATTCGGAGCGTGGCATTTGTATGTCCATGCCATAATCAATGGTTTGATCAAAGCCATTAGAGCCAGCTATTTTTCCACTGATATCGCCCACTTTATAATCGAATGGATCTATATACACTCTACCATTTGTAAATTTAAAAGAGATGTTGAGATTATTCATTTGCAGATGCTTTAATTTTGCATCTTTTAGTGCATCAGCCAATTTATTAATAGGTTCAAAACCTTCTACAACTACTTGTTTGGTGCTTAGTTTTCCACCACCTGTCAGCGAATTTAAGTCAGGGTGCATATTAGCTTGTAGAGTGCTTGTGAAGTTCATGGAAGTTGAGAATTTTCCAGTACAATATTTACCAATTGGTGCTAATTTTTGAACCGTATTAAAAGCTTGAAATGTTTGGCTGATATCGAAATCAGTAATAGTCAAATCGAAATCAACAATTGGTTTTTTAATATTTTTCGTGTTGTATGTTCCATTCACATTCATATCGCCACCAAGCGTACTCATTTTTAAATTATTCATTTTTATTTGTTGATTGTTTACAACTAAAGCTCCGCTCAATTTGCTCATCGTTAAATTTTGATAAATCATTTTTTCGATTGTTGCTGTCATTGTAAAATCAACATTTTCTGGTACCGCAATTACCGACAAGGAAGTGGTGTCTGCTTTCTTTGAATTGTTTGCAACAGAAGAATCGGCAGGTGTCATAAATTGGTTTAAATCCAAGAGAGAAGAGCGCACATTAAATTCACCTTTCAACACTTGTTTTTTGAAAATGTATTCCATGAAATTTTCTATTTTTCCGTCTGCTTGTATATCGCTTCGTCCAATTTTTGAATCGAAGGCAGAAAGAGCGACGTATTTTGGAGAGAAATCAAGCGTCATTTTGTTTAGCTGTATGATATAGGGCAGGGAAGAGGTTTGGTAATTCATATTGATTACACCGAATGAACCAGACGCGCTGAATTGATCATAGTGTTGTTTTTGGATAGCGGACATTTTCCCTTTCAAACTCACATTGGCTGTAATAATTCCACTCAGATTATCTTTTTTATCCAATGGTATCACTTCTTTTACGGTTGATAAATCTAATTTTCCAGAAATTTTCCCGTTGATATCAGGATCGGAAACAGGCGTTTGCACGTGCATGGTCATATCTACGGGGTTTCCTGCCATTTCAATATGAAATTTATTTACATCAATTACGGTATTATCTGGAATGCCCGTCTTGTTATCAATAACTACATCAACACCAATATTAGTAACAGCTTTCGGCAACGACGGATATTGAAACATTGCATTATCAATATTGATTTTAGCACCAAAGGCTGGCATTTTTTTATCGTTATAAATCCCTTTTACATAGCCACTTAAAGCTAATTTTCCGGATGTTTTGATGGAAGCAAAATCTTTGCTGTAAATGGCTGGAATAAGTGATAAAAAGTTTTTAAATTCGGATTGTTTAGCTGAAAAAACCAAGTCCATATCCATATCTGTTTTTGGCATTGCGAAATATCCATCACAGCCCAATTCCAAATCATTTAACCGAATGTCGTCGTTTTTAAAAGTAAATTTAAAATCTGGCATATTCACGTCGATATCGGCATCTGCGGCGGCTTTTACTTTATTCAAATATGCAATTCCACCGTAAATAGTGGTAAGCTGAGCAATTGTAGAATTTGTTTTTAGTAAAAAATTATCTTTTGTGAAATCTCCGCTTAGCTTGTGATTAAAGCCGTCTATCACCATTTTAAATCCCAAAGAAGCATCGTCGTAAATAATTGTCCCATCTTCTATCTGAAGTTTATTCAGCTTCATATTAAATTTTGAAGGAGATGAATTTGTCTGGGATGTATTGCTAACAGTAGGTTTGCTAATACTCCAATTTGCTGTTCCGTCTTTCAGCACTTTTGCGAATATTCTTGGTTTTTGAAGATAAATGGAATTTATTTTATATTGATTTCCGCTAATAACACTCATTAAATTAACCGTAACAGAAAGATTATTAACACTGAATAATGTATCGCCTTGAAAAGGAGCGATATTAACTACACTCACGCTATCCACGCTTAATTTAAAATCAGGAAAACTACTTAAAAGTGTTAAGTCGAAATCTCCAAAATTAATTTTCGCATTCAGGTTTTCATTGGCTTGCTCTTTAATCATTTTCACTATTTTCCCTTTGAATAAGAAAGGTAGCGCTGCCAAAATAAGGATCAACACGAGGAAAGAAATTCCTGCCCATTTTAAAATTTTTTTCATCGTTCTTTTGTTTTTTAGAATTGTAAAGATACAAAAATTAAATTTTTGCGCTGCGACTTCTCAGTATGAAATCGGCTAAAACAATCGCTGTCATCGCTTCTACAATTGGCACAGCACGTGGCAAAACACATGGATCGTGTCTGCCTTTCCCCATCATTTTTACGATTTCTTTTTTGTTATTTATTGTAAGTTGTTCTTGCATAATTGTAGCCACGGGTTTAAAAGCTACACGAAAATAAATATCTTCGCCATTGCTTATTCCGCCTTGGATTCCGCCGGAATGATTTGTTTTTGTAGTGATATTATCTTCACTCATTTCAAATACATCGTTGTGTTCCGAACCTTTCATTTTTACACCTTCAAAACCAGAACCGTATTCGAAACCTTTTACGGCATTTATACTCAACATTGCTTTTCCTAAATCGGCGTGTAATTTATCGAAAACAGGTTCGCCTAAACCAACCGGGATTCCCTTTGCCACAGCTGTTATAACACCGCCAATAGTGTCGCCTTGTTTTCGAATTTCTTCGATTTTAGAAATCATTTTTTCGGCAATTATTTCATCCGGGCAACGAACAAGATTGTTTTCTGTTTTTGATAAATCCAGTTCAAAATATTTTTTTTCGGTTTGGATATTTCCTACTTGAGATGTGTATGCAGAAATTATAATTCCGAATTGTTTTAAAAATAATTTTGCGATGGCGCCTGCTACAACGCGTGAAACGGTTTCTCGTGCAGAAGCTCTTCCGCCGCCGCGATAATCTCTAAAACCATATTTTGCATCGTATGTATAATCCGCGTGTGATGGGCGATACGCATCTTTTAAATGATCGTAATCTTTTGATTTTTGATTTTCATTTCGAACAATAAAACCAATTGGCGTTCCAGTCGTTTTTCCTTCGAAAATTCCAGATAAAAATTCGACTGTATCGCTTTCCTTGCGTTGTGTAACAAGGCGAGATTGCCCAGGTTTTCGGCGCTCTAATTCGTGTTGAATAAAATCCAAATTAATGGAAAGTCCCGCCGGGCAACCATCTACGATGCCGCCCAAAGCTTCTCCGTGCGACTCGCCGAACGTAGTTAATCTAAAAATGCTACCAAAAGTATTGCCTGCCATAAGTCGCAAATGTAAGAAATGTACGTTAAGCTCGAAATTTTGATAGAGAAATTTTGGTTTTGCATCTACACTTTTGCGAGAACAATGATGGATTCTGATAATGTAAAGAATAGCGTAGTAGATTCTTCCAAAGTAAATAAGCGATAAAAAAAGGGCGTCAAAAAATTATTTTTTCAAAGACAAAATTTTAGTGTTTGAAAAATTATTTTTTGAGAGCTTGAAATTATTTTTTACTTTCGCTCAAGCGGATACCGAAAAGCTTACGAGTAGGTGAACTAAAAAAATTTAAAATCATGAAAAAAATAAAAATAATACTTCTGGCTTTTGTTACCACTGCTTTATTTGCTGGATGTTCTAAGGATGGAGCGACAGGACCACAGGGGCCACAAGGAGCAGCAGGCAATGCAAATGTGCAAAGCGGAAATTTTAATGTTACCTCGTCAACTCAATGGACATATTCCGTACCATATTGGTACGTTAGTTTTTCAGATCCTCAATTGACCAGTAATATTGGAACTGGCGGTGCTGTGGAAGTTTTTGTGAGTGTGGATGGAGGAACTTCTTGGGGAGCAATGCCAAACGCGCAACCTTCTGGAACAGCTGGATTAAACGTTATGTGGGCGTACGGTTACGTTGGCAGTAATGTTACATTTGAATTTTCTTATAGCGATGGTGCCCAACACAATGATCCGAACACGTATTATGCAGCTTCATGCCAATTCAGAGTGGTATGTATTGCACCTTCTCAGTTAAAGGCACATCCCAATGTGAATTTAGAAGATTATAATGCGCTGCGCACAACTTTTAATTTGAAGAATTAACGTTTGAAAAATTATTTTTTTGAAAGCCGCAAATACTTGTTGTTTGCGGCTTTCTTATTTTAATGAAGGATTTAGAAAATTATTTTTAGAAGAGATACAATATTCAAAATAAAGTTGCGTTAGCTTATCGTAACTAAAAAATAAATTGAATGAATAAAACAATTACTAAAAACAAAAAAAGTACAATTGATGTTCAAAAAGAAGAAGGCGAAAAATTATTTTTTGAACCTTCGGAAAACGTTATCCGTAACATTTTGAATTATTCAAAAGCACTTAGCATCCGTAAACTTCGCAACGATGGATACGTGGAAATGCTGCTTAACTAATTTCATGATTGGTTTATAGTTTTTTTATCTGTTAGCTTAAATCGCGTCAAAAAAGCTCCTTCACAGATTGTGAATGGAGCTTTTTTGATTTATATTTGTCGGATAAGGATATGCAGAAAAAAGAACGTTTCGAGAAAATAATCGAGTATTTCAGTAAAAATAATCCAACTGCTGCAACGGAATTGGATTATAGAAATCCGTATCAGTTAATTGTTGCCGTTATTTTATCTGCGCAATGCACCGATAAGCGCGTGAATATGGTTACACCAGCTTTGTTTAAAGCCTTCCCGAATGCAAAAGTGTTGTCAGCAGCTACTTCCGACGAAGTTTTTCCGTACATCCGCAGCATCAGTTATCCAAATAATAAAGCCAAACATTTGGTAGGCATGGCAAAAATGTTGGAAACAGATTTTAAAGGAAAAATGCCTTCGGATGTGGATGAATTGCAAAAAATGCCTGGCGTGGGGCGTAAAACGGCTAATGTAATTGCTTCCGTAGTCTACGATAAACCTACGATGGCTGTGGATACGCACGTTTTTCGCGTGGCGGCACGCATCGGACTTTCCAGCAACGCGAAAACACCGCTCGAAACAGAAAAACAATTGGTAAAATACATTCCTGAAAAAATAATTCCGGTGGCACATCATTGGCTTATTTTACATGGCAGATATGTGTGTACGGCTAGAAATCCGAAATGTGAGATTTGCGGAATAAGTGCCTTTTGTAACTATTTTCAGAAAAAATAAATTTTTGTACAATATTTTTTTCGAAAAAATGTTAATAAAAAAGAATCGAATGGTTTTTCCTCTTTTAACTAATTTGTAACTTGCGCGTCTATGAAAATTCCAAGTATTATAATGAATGATAAACATGCTACCAAATTGCGGGAAGGCGATAAAGCTCCCAGTTTTGCTGCAAAAGATCAAAATGGAAAAATGATTTCCTCCGCCGATTTAAAAGGCAAAAAAATCGTTTTATATTTTTATCCGAAAGACAATACGCCTGGTTGTACGGCAGAATCCTGCGATTTGAAAAACAATTATTATGCTTTGCAAAAACAAGGTTATGAAGTAATTGGTGTAAGCGCGGACGATGAAAAATCGCATAAAAAATTTGCCGATAAATATCAATTGCCCTTTACATTGCTGGCAGATACAGACAAAAAAATAATTTTGGCGTACGATGTTTGGGGTGAAAAAAAATTTATGGGAAAAACATACGATGGTATTATCAGAACCACTTTTATTATTTCTGAAAAAGGAATTATCGACAAAATAATTACCGACGTTGATACAAAAAATCATACCGAACAAATTATCGAAAAGTAATAAATACAAATCCATAAAACCCAGAAAACATGAGCAAAGAAAAAGAATCAACAAAAAAAGATGCGGTCAAAGAAGTGAATAAAGAAAAAATGAAAGCCTTGCAATTGACCATCGAAAAGTTGGAGAAATCTTACGGTAAAGGAACCATTATGAAATTAGGCGATGCGGCGATTGAAAATTTAGAATTTATTCCATCCGGATCGGTTACGTTAGATGTAGCTTTAGGCATTGGCGGTTATCCGAAAGGGAGAATTGTGGAAATATACGGACCTGAATCTTCCGGAAAAACAACTTTGGCGATACATGCCATCGCGGAAGCGCAAAAAGCTGGCGGAATTGCTGCCTTTATTGATGCAGAACATGCGTTCGATCGTTTATACGCCCAAAAATTAGGTGTTGATATTGAAAGTTTATTGATTTCTCAACCTGATAATGGCGAACAAGCATTGGAAATTGCAGATAATTTAATTCGTTCTGGAGCCATTGATATCATTGTGATTGATTCCGTTGCTGCATTGACTCCGAAAAGCGAAATTGAAGGCGAAATGGGTGATTCTAAAATGGGATTGCACGCTCGATTGATGTCACAAGCATTGCGTAAACTCACTGCAAATATCAGCCGTACAGGCTGTTGCTGCGTATTCATCAATCAACTTCGCGAAAAAATAGGCGTTATGTTTGGTAATCCAGAAACGACTACTGGCGGAAATGCACTTAAATTTTATGCGTCTATTCGTTTGGATATTCGCAGAATTGGTCAGATAAAGGATGCAGAAGCCGTTGTCGGAAATCGCACACGTGTGAAAGTGGTGAAAAACAAAGTAGCGCCGCCTTTCCGTTTGGCAGAATTTGATATTATGTACGGAGAAGGTATTTCAAAAGTGGGCGAAATTATTGATTTAGCCGTTGATAAAGGAATTATCAAGAAAAGTGGATCTTGGTTCAGTTACGATGAAACGAAACTTGGACAAGGGCGCGATGCTGTGAAACAATTGTTGGGCGAAAATCCTGATTTATGCGACACGATTGAAGCAAAAGTAAGAGAGATATTGCAACCTGCTGTTTTAGTTGATTAATTATTTTTTTGTGATTCTGAACAGCCTCATTATGTTGTTCAGAATCACAATTATTTTTAAAATTAGTACATGAAAAATTATTTTTTTGCACTCCTTTTTGGAACTTCTTTTTTGTTTCTCGCCTGCAATCATTCCAATACCTCAAAAAATACAGCCACATCTGTTGCAACTGCCGATAGTACAGCTCAAAAAGATACTGTTCAGCAAAAGATAAATCAATTAAGTAATCAGTTGAAAACCAATGCAAATAATCCTGCATTATACAGTCAGCGCGCCAATTATTACAGTCTTCAAAAAAATTATTTGGATGCGATGAATGATTTAAAATCAGCTATTCGCTTAGATAGTACCAATGCAAATTACCTTATCGCACTTTCGGACGTTTATTTTACCATCAATCAAACAGGGCATTCCAAAGAAATGTTGGATAAATGTATTGCGCTAAATCCTAAAAATAAGGCGGCATTGCTCAAATTGGCAGAGCTATTTTCGTATGTGCAAAAATATTCGCAATCCATGACTTACATTGATCAAGTATTGCAATTAGACATCCATAATTCTCAAGCTTATTTTTTGAAAGGAATGAATTTTAAATTAACACACGATACGACCAATGCGCTTTCCAGCCTACAAACGGCAGTGGAGCAAAATCCGGATTATTACGATGCGTATGTGGAATTAGGAGTTTTGTACGAAGCCAAAAAATCTAAATCTGCACTGGATTATTACAACGATGCTTTACGTGTAAAACCCAATGATGAAATAGTTTTGTATGATATCGGGAAATATTATCAAGATGCCGAAGATTGGAACAATGCGGTGGAAACATATACCAAACTTTTGCAATTGTATCCGAATTACAAAAATGCTCAATTTAATCTCGGCGTGATTCATCTTTTAAATTTAAAAGTGTATGACATTGCGGTGAAAAATTTTACTGACGCCATAAAGTTGGATAGCGCCTATTATCAAGCTTATTACGGCAGAGGTTTATCTTATGATGCAATGAAAAATTACAATCAAGCGATGATTGATTTTCAGCGCGTTTCTCAAATCAACCCCAATTATAAACCTGTATATGAATCCATGAAAAAAATCGTGGCTGAAATCAGAAATGCAGGCGGAAACAAATAAAGGAACACTTCAGTAGAAACAAATTTTCAGCTTCAAAAAAATAATTTTTCAAACACCTTTTCTTGCCAAAAAATAAATCCTTTATTTTGGCACAGCAATTGACAATAGTGCGCGGCTAAAACCTTGTGTTGTTTGTTGTTTAAACGATTTTTAGCTTTGTTTTTTTTGAAATAGAAAATTTAAAAAATATTTTTCTGACAGATTGTCGTATATTGTAAATTAGAAATAGAAAGAAATTATGGAAGATAATTTTGAGTTTGAAGGAATGATGCCGCGCTTGAGAAGCAACATAGCGGATGACGATACAGAATTTATTCCACTGCTAACTTCGGAAGACGAAGAACAAATGAATTCGGAAAAAACGCCGGATACCTTGTCTATACTGCCTTTACGAAATACAGTTTTATTTCCGGGTGTGGTAATTCCCATTACTGTTGGTCGCGATAAATCCATTAAACTGATTAAAGACGCCTATAAAGGCGATAAAACGATTGGTGTGGTTTCGCAAAAAAACGATAGCATTGAAGATCCGAGTATTGAAGAACTCAATAAAATAGGTACGATTGCGCTTATTTTAAAAATGTTGCGCATGCCAGATGGAAATACAACGGTTATTATTCAAGGTAAAAAACGTTTTGAATTGAAGGAAATTATTCAGACAGAACCGTATTTAAAAGCAAGTATTTCGGCATTTGCAGAAAAGAAAACAACAGTGCGCGATAAAGAATTTGATGCCTTGATTGGTTCTTTGAAAGATCTTTCTTTGCAAATTATTCGCTACACGCCGCACATTCCGGCTGAAGTGGGTTTCGCCATTAAAAATATTGAGAGTCCTTCTTTCCTCATTAATTTTATTTCGTCCAACATGAATGCGCCAGTGGTGGAAAAACAAAAAATGTTAGAAGTGGCGGATTTACGCGAACGTGCAACGCTTTTGTTAAGTAATTTGACAAAAGAATTGCAAATGTTGGAATTGAAAAATCAAATTCAATCGAAAGTAAAAATTGACATTGATAAACAACAGCGCGAATATTTTTTGCAGCAACAAATGAAAACCATTCAAGAAGAATTGGGTGGAAATTCGTTTGAACAAGAAATTGATGAAATGCGCGCCAAAGCAAAAACAAAAAAATGGAATAAAGAGGTAGAAACCACTTTCAATAAAGAGTTAGATAAGTTGCAACGTATGAATCCGAACGCAGCGGAACATTCGGTGCAAACCAATTATTTGGAATTATTACTTGAATTGCCTTGGAACGAATACAGCAAGGATAATTTTAATTTAAAACGTGCAAAAAATATTTTAGATAAAGATCATTATGGTTTGGATAAAGTGAAAGAACGGATTTTAGAGCATTTGGCGGTGTTGAAATTGAAAAACAATATGAAATCGCCGATCATTTGTTTGTACGGTCCTCCGGGAGTTGGAAAAACTTCTTTGGGAAAATCAATCGCTAAATCCTTAGGCAGACAATACGTTCGGATGTCGCTCGGCGGTTTGCGCGATGAAGCAGAAATTCGCGGACATCGCAAAACCTATATTGGCGCGATGCCGGGAAGGATTTTACAAAACATCAAAAAAACAAAAACGTCGAATCCTGTTTTTGTGTTGGATGAAATTGATAAACTGGGCAGCGATTATCATGGAGATCCTTCTTCTGCTTTGTTGGAAGTGCTGGATCCCGAGCAAAATAGTACGTTTTATGATAATTTTGTAGAATTGGATTACGATTTATCTCGCGTTATGTTTATCGCAACAGCTAATTCTTTGAATAACATTCAACCGGCATTGCTGGACAGAATGGAGATTATAGAAGTTTCAGGATATACGGTAGAAGAAAAAATAGAAATCGCGAAAAGTCATTTGGTTCCCAAACAATTGGAGGAACATGGCGTAAAACCGAAACAGATTACGTTTGCAAAATTAATTATCGAACACATTATTGAAAATTATACGCGCGAATCAGGCGTACGAAGTTTGGAAAAAACAATTGCGAAAATTGTTCGTAACAGAGCCAAATCTATTGCCATTGGAGAAAAGTTTAATTCGGAGATTTCTGAAAAAGATTTACTGAAAATATTAGGTCCGGCGCATGTGAAAGATCGTTATCAAGGAAATGATGTTGCTGGCGTAGTTACTGGATTGGCGTGGACTTCCGTTGGTGGTGATATTTTATTTATTGAAGTAAGTTTGAGCAAAGGCAACGGAAAGTTAACATTGACGGGCAATTTGGGTGAAGTGATGAAAGAATCGGCTGTGATTGCACTCGAATATTTGAAAGCACATTGCGATTTATTAAACATTTCGTACGAAGTTTTTGACCAATGGAATGTACACATTCACGTGCCAGAAGGTGCTACGCCGAAAGATGGTCCTTCGGCTGGAATTACCATGTTGACGGCACTTGCATCTGCGTTTACGCAACGCAAAGTAAAAAAACATTTGGCGATGACAGGCGAAATTACGCTGCGCGGAAACGTGCTTCCAGTGGGCGGAATTAAAGAAAAAATCTTGGCAGCAAAAAGGGCAGGCATCAAAGAAATTATTTTGTCGGAAGAAAATAGAAAAGACATTGAAGACATCAAAGCCGATTATTTAAAAGGAGTGAAATTTGTGTACGTAGAAAAAATGATTGAAGTGGTGGAAAATGCTTTACTGACCGAAAAAGTAAAAAATCCTATTGATTTTACAGTGAAGAAAGAAACGGCTTCGAAAAAATAATTTTTCAAAAATAAGAAATGTTAAAATTTAATTTCTTTTCGAGAGTGCGCGAAGAGCTTCAGAAAATGAAGCAGAAATTAGATGAGTTAAAAGAAAAAGAAGATTGGAAGAGAGCAGAGTTGGTGCTAAATGATTTCTGTTTAGAGCAATTTCAGTACAGTTTAGCAGATATCGAAAAAATACCTTCCGAAAAAATAATTTTTCAACTCTCTCAAAAAAAAGTTTTTACGAACGAAGAATTTTCTGCTTTAGCAATTGTACTTTCTGAAAAAATATTTTTGAATGAAAAATTAAATCTACCTATTTTGAATTTATTAAAGCAAAATTTAGCTGTTTTGGAATATGTCAATGAACAGGAAAAACAAACGCTTTCCTTAGATAGAGTGGTGCAAATAAATTTTCTGAAAGAAAAAATAAAGGAAATAACGAGTTGAAAAAATAATTTTTCGGAGACCATGAAACTGCTCATTCTGCAAACGGCTTTTATTGGCGATGTTATTTTGGCTACTTCTTTAGTAGAAAAATTACATCAATTTCATCCAATTGCTGAAATTGATTTTTTGTTGCGAAAGGGCAATGAGTCTTTATTGGAAGGCCATCCATACATTCATCAAACGTTAGTTTGGGATAAGAAAAAGAACAAACTGAAAAATCTTTTTTTACTTCATAAAAAGATTGAAAAAGAAAAATACGACGTTGTTATTAATCTTCAGCGTTTTGCTTCTTCTGGATTTTTAATAGCATTTTCGGGCGCGAAACAAAAAATTGGATTTGAAAAAAATCCCTTTTCTTTTTTATTCACGACCAAAATAAAACACGAAATAGGAGGGAAGAAGTACGAAATTGATCGCAATCAAGAATTGATAAAAGCCTTGACAGATGGCGTTTCTGTGAAACCAAAATTGTATCCTTCAAAAAATAATTTTTTAAGTGTTGAAAAATATAAAACGCAAAAATATTTTTGTATTGCTCCGGCTTCTATTTGGTTTACGAAACAATTTCCGAAAGAAAAATGGATTGAATTAATTAAAAATAGTTCGATTGAAAAAAAATTTTTTCTGTTGGGATCTCCTACAGATTACGATTTGTGCGAATACATCAAAATAGAAAGTGGAAATAAAAATGTAGAAAACCTTGCTGGTAAAATTAATTTTTTAGAATCGGCTGCGCTGATGCGTGATGCCGAAATGAATTACGTAAATGATTCCGCGCCTTTGCACATTGCTTCTGCAATGAATGCACCTGTTACAGCTATTTTTTGTTCCACCGTTCCCAGTTTTGGTTTTGGTCCATTGTCGGATAATGCACGTGTTGTAGAAATTAATGAATTGCTGGATTGTCGCCCCTGTGGCTTGCACGGACATGCTGCTTGTCCAAAAAAACATTTTAAATGTGCTTTAGGAATTGACGTGAAACAATTACTCTAAAATCGGTTTGAAAAAATAATTTTTCAACGCTCAATTTGATCGCTTCCACAATGTTTTTCGATTAAGCCGTTTGCCATCTTATCGCCCAATCCATCAGCAGTATATAAATCAACACAAGCTCCTTTTTTATCACCCGATAAATATTTTGCAGCAGCTCTATTTACAAAGGCTTGCGAATAATTTGGATTGATTTTTATAGACTCATCCAAATCCATAATGGCATTTCTGTAGTCTTTCAAACCAGTCTCAGCAGTACCTTTAAAATTAAGTGCTTTGTAATTTTTTTTATCCATTTTTAATGCTGTTTCGCTGTCGCTTAATGCGCCTTGACAGTCGCTAACCGTTAATTTTGCTGCTGCTCTATTGATGTATGCTTCTAAATTTTTATCGTCCAATCCGATGGCAGAATTATAATCGCTTATGGCATTTTTAAAATCATGATTTTTAAATTTGGCGTTTGCTCGTTTCGTAAAAAAATCAGAATTGGCAGAATCTGGCTGAATCTCATAGGCTTTATTATAATCAGCAAGTGCTTCCGTTGTTTTTCCGAGCTTTATTTTTTCGTCAGCACGAAAAATATACGCTTTGATATTGTTATCCTTTAATTCAATGGTTTTATCGAAATCACTAATAGCATCAATGGGTTTATTCATTTTACTTTTCACAAATCCACGATAAAAAAAAGCATCGGCATTGGCGTCGTTTAGGTCAATTGATTTATCTAAATCACGAAGAGCGCTTGGTCCATCCGGAATTTGAATCTCTGTCAAAGCCCGATTATAAAAGGCTTCTGCGTATTTTGGGTAATTTGTTATGGCTTTATTAAAAAGAAGAATTGCCTCTTTGTATTTTTTCAATTTATAATTATCGAGTCCCATTTTATTGAAGACAAGCGCATAATCAGGCTTTAATCGAATAGCTTTATCGTAACTTTTAAGTGCCTCTTTATACTCTTTTAAACTATCATTTTTTTGTCCGAGTTTCAGAAAGTCATCCGCAGTTGTCTGTGAGAACGACCGAAAGGAGAGTAAACTAATTATTCCAAAAAGAAATAAAAATTTCATGGACAATTAAATTGAATCGAAAAATTATTTTTTTGAAACGTCTTTTTTATCGCTTGAAAAATTATTTTTTAAACAGCTTGTATTTTCAGTTTCCATTTTTCAGGAATCGGAATGCTGCTTTGCTTGGTGTAATTGAAACAAACCAATATTGCCATTCCGCTGGCACATTCAATTTCCTTTCCGTTTTCTATTTTTACGATGCAACAATTCATATCGAAACTTTTTGTACCTAACTTGGAAACCCACGTATAGCAATGGATTTCATCGTCCAACACAATGGGATGTTTGTATTCCATTTCTACTTTTGCAATAATCACGCCTTCGTTTTGCCAATCAATTTTTTGATTATTTCCCATCAACGCTCTGAAATAATCCATGCGTGCGTACTCGAAATACGTGATGTAATTGGCGTTGTTCACGTGCCCCATTTGATCCACATCTTTAAAGCGGATTTGTATTGGCGTTTTTTGTTTGAAAGCATTCATGAGCGGTTACGAATATCGAATAATTACGAATTTACGAAAAATTAATTTTCAACGTCCAATTGCTCGTAAACAGAATTATTGCTTTTAAATTCTGGCACCAATTGTTTCATTTTTTGAACAATGGCTTGGTTGTTTTGTTTGTTGAAAAGACCTATTAAATCAGTAATTTCAGAGGTGATAATGGTGAAATCGTACTCTTTTACTTTGGCAATTAATATTTGAGAATGGTGTGTGGGAATTGTTTTTTCTTTGTCGTTTAATAACTCTTCAAATAATTTTTCGCCCGGACGTAAACCTGTGTAAATAATTTGAATATCCTTATTTAATTCCAATCCCGAAAGTAAAATCATTTTTTTTGCGAGATCAATAATCTTCACCGATTTTCCCATGTCGAAAATAAAAATTTCTCCGCCCTTTCCCATGGCACCGGCTTCCAAAACCAATTGACAGGCTTCCGGAATCGTCATAAAATAACGCGTAATTTCGGGATGAGTAATCGTAATTGGTCCGCCATTTTCGATTTGTTGGCGAAAGTGTGGAATCACCGAACCGTTTGATCCAAGAACGTTTCCGAAGCGTGTGGTAATAAATTTTGTAGTGGTTGAAATTTTATTTAATGATTGACTGTAAATTTCTGCAATGCGTTTGGAGGCACCCATCACATTACTTGGATTAACAGCTTTGTCTGTCGAAATTAACACCATCTTTTCTACCTTAAAATCAACGGATAAATCGGCTAAATTTTTTGTTCCGAGTACGTTGGTGAGAATAGATTCCGATGGATTGTTTTCCATCATCGGTACGTGTTTGTAAGCCGCCGCGTGAAATACTATTTGTGGCTTAAATGTATTGAAAACATTAAACATTCGTTCTTTATTTCGAATATCTCCCATCACAATTTCAAAAGCGGTAGAACTGTATTTTTCTGTCAATTCCAATTGCATATCGTGCAAAGGAGATTCCGCTTGATCCAACAAAATTATTTTTTTCGGATGAAAACGAATAATTTGTCGTACCATTTCACTTCCAATAGAACCAGCCGCTCCCGTTACCAAAATTATTTTTCCGGTCAATTGTTTTTCGATATTTTCTTTGTCGAGTTGAATCGGATCGCGCTCTAATAACTCCTCAATTTTTACTTTTTTAATTTGCTTAAAACTGAGTTCTCCGTTAATCCAATTGTTTACAGGCGGCACATTCAGAACTTTTGTATTGTTGTTGAGACAAATATCTACGATGGCTTGTTTACGTTGCGGACTAAGATGTTGAACGGAAATAATTAAATGTGCAATGGTGGTTCTTTTTAGCATTTCCGGCAACTCTTCAAAAGAATGAATGCTAACTCCTTCAATTTTTTTGCCTTGTTTTTTTTTATCATCATCCACAAAAGCCAATACTTTGTATTTTGTCCCGGCATCTCTGTCAAGCGTTCGCAGCGTGATAATTCCTGATTTACCCGCTCCAAAAATGATTACATTTTTTTTATTTTTGGTCGGATTAGTCAATTCCATATACAAAGCTTTGAATAAAACGCGCAAACTAATCAGTAAAAATGCACTCGCCATGTAATCTATAATAATGATGGAAAAGGGAATCGGAAATGTTTTGTTGATAAATTTATAGGTGATGATATTGATTAAAACAAACACAAGTGTGTCGATAGTGACTACAATAAATATACGCTGCGCATCTTTACTGCTCGTAAATTTTACAATGCCTTGATAGGTTTTCGAGAAATAAAAACTAATGGCTCTAACGCCCAATACGCAAGGAAAAACAATTTGGAAATTGATAATTTCGATTCTCGGAATGGCAAAATTAAATCGAACTAAATAGGCTAAAATCAGTGAAAATAGACATATCCCCATGTCTATGAAAAAAATAATCCAACGGGGCATATTTTTAACGAAAATGAAATTGAGTTTTTTCATATAAAAAGAGTGCTCAAATATAGCTAAATAAGTGTTTTGGTTTTCAAACCGTATATTTGCGTTTTTATTTTTACAGATTTGTAAAATTAAACCCAACAGAAACTTCTATGCCGCGAATTTTATTTATAGCAGCACATCGTCCAAATCGTTCGCCCAGCCAGCGTTTTCGATTTGAACAATATTTTAGTTTTCTGAAAGAAAATGGATTTGACTATCATTTATCTTATTTGATTTCTGAAAAAAACGACCAGCTTTTTTATAAACCGGGTAGTTTTCACGCTAAGTTGTATATTTTTTTAAGAAGTGCATTAAAGCGTCAAATGGATGTGTGGCACGCTTCCGATTATGACATTGTTTTTATTCAGCGCGAGGCATTCATGACAGGTTCTACTTTTTTTGCGCGTCAAATACGTAAGAAAAAAGTCAAATTTGTGTATGATTTTGACGATGCCATTTGGCATTTGGATGTTTCGGACGCCAATAAAAAATTAGGTTGGCTCAAAAGCCCAGGTAAAACGGTAAAGTTGATTTCGATGGCGGATTTAGTGATTGCAGGAAACAACTATTTAGCGGATTATGCTAAACACCACAATGAAAACGTCGTAATTATTCCTACCACAATTGATACCAATTATCATCGAAAAATTAATTTTTCAGCAACTAATAAAAACAAAGTTTGTATTGGTTGGACAGGTAGTATCACTACGATTAAACATTTTGAACACGCAGTTTCTTTTCTGAAAAAGATAAAAGAAAAGTACCAAGATAAAATTGAAATAAAGGTGATTGGCGATCCAAATTATTTTAATGAAAGCATTGATGTGAAAGGAATTGAGTGGAATAGTGAAACCGAAATCGAAGAACTTTCAAAAATTGACATTGGCATAATGCCTTTGCCGGATGATGAATGGACGAAAGGGAAATGTGGACTGAAAGGCTTGTCGTACATGGCGATGGAAATTCCTGCAATTATGTCGCCAGTAGGCGTAAATACGGATATTATTGAGGACGGCATAAATGGTTTTTTGGCAGTGTCGGAAAATGAATGGATTGAAAAACTTTCTTTGCTGATTGAATCGCCTGAATTGCGCGAAAAAATAGGAAAAGAAGCACGCAAATCGGTTATCGAGAAATATTCTGTTGAATCACAAAAACAGCGTTATTTGGATTGTTTCAATGCATTATTGAAACGTACGTAATGTACTTCTGAAAAATTATTTTTTTGAAGGCTCATTATTGAATAATAATTTATTTTGTAGTCGGATTCAAATTAGCGGCTGCATCCGTATTTCTTTTTCCTAAAAGAATGTGGAAAGAAAAATCAAATATCATATTATTTCCTTTATTCCAAGTATAATAAGAAGCATAATAAGGTGTATAATCTCTTTTTACCAATGGTTGCAGGGAATTGCTGTATCGTGCACAAAAATAAAAGCGTTGTGAAAAACTATAATCAATACCTGCAAAAGCATTGATATCAGTGGTGTTGTAATTTGCTGAGGTGAGCGGAACGCTGTATGTATTCTCAACAAAAGAGGAACTTAGTAATCTTCCAACAGCTACTCCTGCCTCCAAATCTACTTTGTCCACCAGCTTTCCAGACATTTTAAACCGTATTCGATGCCGGATTAAAACGCCCGCATTCAGATAATTTAAAGTAAGTCGAAATGAACTATTATTTAAAGAATCGGGTGCTTGTGTAGCGCCTGCTTGTGTGAAATTTATTTCAAATTGAAGAATATTTTTATCGCTGATGTGAGTATTGGCAAAGGCTCCCAGTGTAAATCCTAATTTATACGCATCGTTATCATAATCTTTCGTGTCTATCCCATTTACGGTTGTCATCGCAGGACCAAATGTAATTCCTGTTTGAAAACGTTGCGCTTTCGCAGAAAAATTAAAAATCAATAAAAAAGAAAGTATAATACTGGATGATATTCCTTTGTGTGCAAGCATTTACGGAGATTTAATACTGAAAATAGAATAATTTAAACGAGTTTAAAATTAAATTTTTTATCGCAGAAAAACGGTATTTCAAAAAAATAATTTACATTTGTCCCATATCATCTGAAAAATGAGAACAATTGTTTTAAATAAAAAATGGTGGCAATTCACAAAAGAACTTGTGAACGGCTAACGTATTTATTAAAACTCGATATACAAAAAAGGCTTACTGTTCACAGTAAGCCTTTTTTGCGTTAATACTTTACAGATAAAAAAATGGAAACTAAAAAACATACAATATACACACAGCATAAAAAATTACTCGCAGATACGTACACGCCGGTGAGTATTTATTTGAAATTACGTGATAAATTTGCGAATTCTATTTTACTCGAAAGCTCCGATTATCACGGCAACGAAAATAGTTTTTCCTATATCTGTTGCGAAGCAATAGCGACATTTAAAGTATCTGAAAATAAAATTTTTACACAGTTTCCAGACGGTTCTGAAAATACGATAACGATTGATTCTACTATTTCTGTACCAACGGAATTAACTGCTTTTTCAACTCAATTCGAATCGGAGAAAAATGATTTTAAATTCATTCACAACGGATTATTTGGATACATAAATTACGACGCCGTTCGTTATTTCGAAACGCTTGAGATACCCGAAAATACAGATGAAAAAACGAAAACTCCAGATGTTTTATACCACGTTTATAAATACGTTATTGCAATCAATCATTTTAACAACGAAATGTATTTGTTCGAACATTCCATTCAAAAAAATAATTTTTCGGATGGCTTAGAAACGCTTGAGAAATACATTCAAAATAAAAATTATTCGCAGTATCCTTTCACAATTGTTGGTGAGGAAAAATCGAATTATTCAGATGCTGGATTTTTAGAAATTATCAGAAAAGGAAAAGCGCATTGTCATCGTGGAGATGTTTTTCAAATCGTTTTGTCGCGACAATTTTTACAACAATTTCAAGGTGATGATTTCAATGTTTACAGAGCTTTACGTTCGATAAATCCTTCGCCTTATTTATTTTATTTTGATTATGGAAATTTTAAAATATTCGGTTCGTCGCCCGAAGCGCAAATCACGATTAAAAATAAAACAGCGGCTATTTACCCAATTGCAGGCACTTTTCGCAGAACAGACGATGAAAAAGTGGATGCAGAATTAGCTGAAAAATTAAAAATAGATGCGAAAGAAAATGCGGAACATGTGATGTTGGTTGATTTAGCAAGGAATGATTTAAGCCGAAATTGCGAAAATGTAAAGGTGGAAATTTTTCGCGAAGTGCACTATTATTCTCACGTCATTCACCTCGTATCAAAAGTTTTAGGGAAAGTAAAAGAAAAAAACAATACTCTAAATGTAGTTGCCAATACATTTCCGGCAGGCACGCTTTCCGGTGCTCCCAAACACAAAGCGATACAATTAATTCGCAAATACGAAAATAAAAATCGCGGATTTTATGGTGGCTGTATTGGTTTTATGAGCTTCGACGGAGATTTTAATCACGCGATTATGATTCGTTCTTTCTTGAGTAAAAATAATTTTTTAATTTCTCAGGCAGGAGCTGGAATCGTAGATTCATCCAATGAACAAAGCGAATTGAACGAAGTTGGAAATAAATTAGCGGCTTTAAAAAAAGCAATTGAATTAGCAGAAAAAATTTAAAATAAAACGACATGACTATTTTACTTCTCGATAATTACGACAGTTTTACGTACAATCTCGTTCATTTGATTGAAAAAATTTGTGATCACAAAGTGGAAGTGCATCGAAACGATCAGATTTCGCTTTCAGAAATTGAACGATTTGATCGAATTGTTTTGTCCCCTGGTCCTGGAATACCAAGTGAAGCAGGTATTTTATTGGACGTAATAAAAATGTACGCTCCGAAAAAAAATATTTTAGGCGTATGTCTCGGGCATCAAGCCATTGCGGAGGTTTTTGGAAATTCACTCATCAATTTAAAAAATGTTTTTCACGGCGTGGCAACACCAATTCATGTAGTGAAAGAAGATTATTTATTCAAAAATATTCCGAAAAAATTCAATGCGGGACGTTATCATTCTTGGGTTGTAAATCCTGAAAAAATTACAAATGAAATTGAAGTTACGGCTATTGATGATCATGAAAATATAATGGCGTTACGTCATAAAACCTATGCTGTTCGTGGCGTCCAGTTTCATCCAGAAAGTATTTTGAGCGAACACGGAGAACAATTAATGAAAAATTGGATAAGCGAAAAATAGATGAAAAAAATCTTAAATAAATTATACGAACATCAAGCGCTTTCAAAAACGGAAGCGAGGGAAATGCTTACAAATATTGCGCTTTCGAAGTATAACAACAGCGAAGTAGCAAGTTTTTTATCTGTTTATTTGATGCGTAGTATTACGGTGGATGAATTGGAAGGTTTCCAGGAAGCGATGTTGGAACTGTGTTTAAAAATTAATTTTTCAGATGCTGAAACCATTGATTTGGTTGGCACAGGAGGTGATGGAAAAAATACATTTAATATTTCTACGCTCGCTTGTTTTGTGGTGGCTGGCGCAGGAATTAAAGTAACAAAACATGGTAATTATGGCGTTTCATCTGTGAGTGGATCGTCTAATGTGATGGAGTTTTTAGGGTATACATTTTCGAATAATTCGGATGTGTTAAAGAGAGAATTAGATCGCTCCGGAATTTGTTTTTTGCACGCACCTTTATTTCATCCTGCAATGAAAAATGTGGCTCCGATACGAAAAGAATTGGGTGTAAAAACTTTTTTTAATATTCTCGGTCCGATTGTCAATCCTGCGTTTCCAGCTCATCAATTATTAGGTGTTTATAATTTAGAATTGGCGCGTTTGTATAATTACTTATTTCAAAAAACGGCTAAAAAATACACTATTGTGCATTCCTTAGATGGTTACGATGAAATTTCATTGACCGCACCTTTTAAGGTGATTTCGACCAATTCGGAACAATTGCTAAGTCCAGAAGATATAGGATTTCGAAAACTAAAACAAGACGAATTATTCGGTGGAAATTCAGTGAAAGAAGCTGCCGAAATTTTCATCACTGTTTTAAATGACAAAGCAACAGAGGCGCAAAAAAATGCAATTATTGCCAATGCAGGAATGGCGATTCACTGTGTAAAATCAAATTTGAAATTATCAGAATGCCTTGCTATGGCTAAAGAATCTATCGAATCAAAAAAAGCATTGTCTGTTTTTAATAAACTAATCACTAAATAAAAATCTCTTATGAACATTTTAGAAAAAATAATTTTTCAAAAAGAAAAAGAAGTAAAAGACCGTAAAAGTCTATATCCGACACAGCTTTTAGAAAAAAGTATTTATTTTAATTCGACCGGTGTTTCGTTAAAAAAATATTTACAACGAAAAGATAAAATCGGAATCATTGCCGAAATAAAACGTCAATCACCATCGAAAGGCTTAATAAATAAACATGTTTCGATTGAACGAACTTCCATCGGATATATGCAAGCGGGAGCAAGTGCACTATCTATTTTAACAGATTCAGAATTTTTTGGTGGAAAAAATGAAGACCTAACGATTGCCAGAAAATTTAATTATTGTCCGATTTTACGTAAAGATTTTGTCGTAGATGAATACCAAATTATAGAAGCAAAATCGATTGGTGCAGACGTGATTTTATTACTCGCAAATGTCCTCAATTCCTCTCAAATAAAGCAATTTACGGCTTTTGCACATTCGCTTCAATTGGAAGTTTTAGTGGAAATTCATGATGAAGAAGAAATTAATTCGATTGATGAATTAACAGATGTTGTGGGAGTTAATAATCGTAATTTAAAAACGTTTGACGTGAGTATCGAATCATCGCTCCGCCTCGCAAAATTAATTCCGAATCAGTTTGTTAAAATCTCGGAAAGTGGAATTCACAGTGCAAAAGAAATTCATCAATTAAAAGAAGTAGGATTTCAAGGTTTTTTAATTGGCGAGAAATTTATGCAACACTGTCGGCCCGAATTAGCGTGTGCACAGTTTGTAAAAGAAATTGAATGTTATGATAAAACTTCTAAGCAATGAAATGGAAAGTATGCGGAATGAAATTTGAAAAAAATATTTTTGAAGTCGCTGAATTGAAGCCAGATTATATGGGTTTTATCTTTTACGAAAAATCTCCCCGATTTGTGGGGAAGGATTTTAAAATGCCTGAAATATCGAAAGGAATTAAAAAAGTAGGTGTGTTTGTAAATGAATCTGTGGAAGAAATTTTAGCATGTGTAAAAAAGCAGAATTTGCAGTTTGTTCAGTTGCATGGAAATGAAACGGTAGCGTATTGTAATGAATTAAAAAATAAAAATGTCAGTATTATTAAGGCTTTCGGAATAGATGAAGAATTTAACTTTACGCAACTTCCGACGTATGAAAAATATTGTGATTATTTTTTGTTCGACATAAAAACAAGTAAATACGGTGGAAGTGGAAAAAAATTTGATTGGAATATTTTGCAAAAATACGAAGGCGAAAAATTATTTTTCCTAAGCGGAGGAATTGATTTAGAAGCAGCGTCTTTTCTTTCTGAAAGTACTATAAATAAAGCCTTGTACGCGATGGATGTAAATAGTAAATTTGAAATAATGCCCGGATTAAAAAATTGTCAAACGCTTAAAAAATTACAACAATGTATCAAGTAGATAAAAACGGTTATTATGGAAATTACGGCGGCGCATTTATTCCAGAAATGTTGTATCCCAATGTGGAAGAGCTTCGCAAGAAGTATTTGAAAATTATGGGAGAAAAAAAATTTCAAGAAGAGTTTCAAAAATTATTAAAAGATTATGTTGGACGACCTTCTCCTTTGTATCATGCAGAAAGACTTTCGGCTCATTATGAAACGAATATTTATTTAAAACGGGAAGACTTAAACCATACGGGAGCGCATAAAATAAACAATACACTCGGACAAATTTTATTGGCGAAACGTTTGGGTAAAACACGCATCATTGCGGAGACTGGCGCAGGACAACACGGAGTTGCAACTGCCACTGTTTGCGCTCTAATGGGCTTAGAATGCATTGTGTACATGGGTTCGATTGACATGGAGCGCCAAGCGCCAAATGTCGCTCGTATGAAATTATTAGGTGCGAAAGTGATTCCCGCTACGTGTGGTAGTAAAACGCTGAAGGATGCTACCAATGAGGCGATTCGAGATTGGATCAATCATCCGGAAGATACGCATTATATTATTGGTTCTGTTGTAGGTCCGCATCCGTATCCGGATATGGTAGCACGTTTCCAGAGTGTTATTAGCGAAGAAATAAAAATCCAGTTGAAAGATAAAACGGGGAAAGGAAATCCAGATTATGTGATTGCTTGTGTGGGAGGAGGAAGCAATGCTGCTGGCGCTTTTTATCATTTCTTAGATCAAAAGAAAGTAAATTTAATTGCTGTTGAAGCTGCAGGAAAAGGGATACATAGTGGATATTCCGCGGCGACAAGTGTACTTGGAAAACCAGGTATTATTCACGGAAGCAAAACACTTTTGATGCAAACGGAAGATGGACAAATAGTAGAGCCTTACAGCATTTCGGCAGGATTGGATTATCCGGGAGTAGGTCCCGTGCACGCACATTTATTTGAAAGCGGAAGAGCCATTTTTGCGAATGCAACAGATTCGGAAGCCTTGGACGCAGCTTATTTATTGTGCAAATTGGAAGGTATTATTCCTGCATTGGAAAGTGCGCATGCACTCGCATTTCTCGAAAAAAAGAAGTTCAAGAAAAAAGATTTAGTGGTGATTAATTTATCGGGTAGGGGAGATAAAGATTTGGCAACGTATATGAAATATCAAAAATAAAAAAGATGAATCAGTTAGATAATTTATTTCAAGAAAAAAATGGAAATATTTTCTCTGTGTATTTCACTGCAGGCTTTCCGCGATTGAATGACACGGGAATAATTTTAGAAGAATTAATCAAAAACAAAGTTGATTTAATTGAAATCGGTATTCCGTTTTCAGACCCTTTGGCGGATGGTCCAACTATTCAGCACAGCGACGAAATGGCGTTAAAAAACGGAATGACGCTACAGATTTTATTTCAACAGTTAAGAAATTTTAAGAAGAAAACTTCTTCTTTTAAAACACCTTTTATATTGATGGGATATTTGAATCCGGTGTTACAATACGGTGTCGAAAAATTTTGTAAAGAGGCTTGTTCATTTGGAATTAGCGGAATTATTTTACCTGATTTACCTTTGAAAGAATACTTAAATGAGTATAAAACCATTTTCGAAAAATACGATTTGAAAAATATTTTTTTGATTACGCCACAAACATCCGAAGAGCGTGTTCGAGAAATTGATAAACATTCGGATTCCTTTATTTACATGGTTTCTTCGGCTTCTGTAACGGGTGCTAAAAATAAAATTTCAGAAGCTCAAAAAAAATATTTTGAGCGCATCAAAAAGATGAAATTGAAAAGTAAGACATTGATTGGTTTTGGAATTTCAGATAAAAAATCTTTTGAAACAGCTTGTCAATATGCGCAAGGAGCCATTATTGGAAGTGCATTTATAAAATCGATTGAGGAGAGTAAAAATTTAAAAAAAGATATTCAAATTTTTGTTGAATCTATAAAACCGAAATCATGATTATTCAATTAAAAAAAGACATTCAACCGAAAGAAAAAGAGAATCTTTTTTCGGCTGTTACAAAAATCGGATACAAATCCACGGAAGTGAAAACGCAAAAAGGAAACTATTTGGTTTGCATCGGAAAAAAAGAATTTGATATTCGGTTAATCGGCTGTTTGAAAGGTGTTGAAGACGTTCACAGAGTATCGGACAGTTACAAATTGGTTTCCAGAAAATGGAAAGTAAATGCGACGGAAATTGATTTGGGCGATGGGATAAAAATCGGTGAAAATAATTTTTCTATTATGGCAGGTCCTTGCAGCATTGAAAGCGAAGAACAAGTGGAAAAAATCGCCAATCATTTGCTTAAAAATAATATTAAAATAATGCGTGGAGGTGTTTTCAAGCCGCGTAGTTCTCCCTACGCATTCAGAGGTTTAGGAATGGATGGATTAAAAATGTTTTATAAAATTTGCAGAGAAAAAGGAATAAAAATAATTACGGAAGTGATGCAAGTTTCGCAAATGGCGGAGATGTACGATTATGTGGATGTGTACCAAGTGGGCGCGCGAAATTCGCAAAATTTTAATTTGTTGGATGAGCTGGGAAAAGTAGATAAACCCGTATTGATAAAACGCGGAATGAGTGGAACGATTGATGAATTATTGCAGTCGGCAGAATATGTTTTTGCAAGTGGAAATGAGCGCCTAATGCTTTGTGAACGCGGCATTCGAACGTTTGAAACCGCGTATCGAAATACATTTGATTTGAATGCCATTCCGATTTTGAAAGAAAAAACGCATTTGCCTGTGATTGCAGATCCTTCGCATGGTATTGGTTTGCGCGAGCATGTGTCTGTAATTGCTTTGGCAGCAACGCTTGCAGGAGCAGATGGTGTTATTTACGAAGTGCACGAAACGCCCGAAGAAGCTTTGTCGGATGGACAACAAACACTTGATTTTAAAGAATCAGAAGATTTAATTGAGAAAATAAGAAAGCTCAAAAAAGTGTTTTGAAAAATTAATTTTTCAAGCCTCTGTTTTACAAACCTTAATTTGTGTAATCCGCGTTATTACGTAAATTTGTGTGTTTGAAAAAATATTTTTACGCATGATTTCCTACACTGAAATATTAATCCGATTAAGTTTGGCTGCCTTGTTTGGCGCTGTTATCGGATTAGAAAGAGAGCGCAAAGATTGGGCAGCTGGATTGCGCACGCACATGATGGTTTGTTTGGGCGCATCGCTCGCTATGATTGTTTCTGCGTACGGTTTTGCAGAAGTCTTGGGAGGTAAAAATATTGTGTTGGATCCATCGCGAATTGCAGCGCAAGTAATTAGCGGAATCGGTTTTATTGGTGCGGGAACAATTCTATTTTTGAAGCAAGGAATTGTACGTGGCTTAACTACGGCATCTGGTTTGTGGACGGTTGCTGCCATTGGTTTAGCAACAGGTAGCGGAATGTATTTTGCTGCGCTCATTGCCACTGTTTTAGCGATATGTATTCTTTGGATGTTGCAACCAATTGAAAAAAAATTATTCAATAAATTTAAACAAAAAAGCGTAAAAATAACGACGGTTAATAAAAATAAATCAGTGGATTTGGTGAGTAAATTTTTTCAAAGCAATCACTTAGAAATTTTTTCTTGTTTGGTTGATAAATTAGATAATGAATTTATTATTTCGGTCGAATTTAAAAGTTTGGATAAATTAGAATTAATGAAGCTCATCAACGAATGTCAAGCTGATGATGACATCAAGGAAGTTGTTTGGAGTAGTTAAATTTACAGTGAAATTATGGAAAGAAATATAAGTCCCATCGCTACTGTGAAAAATACGCGATTGATTGCTATTGATGATTTTTGGAAAGAAATTGAGAGCGAAATAGAACTCGCAGCGCACATTCCGACGGAAGCATTTGATAATATCAGTGATTTTTCTCACCTCGAAATTATTTTTTTATTCAATAAAGTAGATAAAAAAAACATTGTTTTTTCAGGTCGCCCGCGCGGAAATCCTGTATATCCTTCGGTTGGTATTTTTGTACAACGGAAAAAAGATCGACCTAACGGAATTGGACTTTCTACGGTTGAATTAATAGAACATTCTGGAAGAAAAATAAAAGTAAGATATTTGGATGCAATTGATGGGACACCGATTATAGATATCAAACCAGTATGTAAAGAATTTGAACCGAAAGGTGAAATTAAACAACCCATTTGGGTGAGTGATTTGATGAAAAATTATTGGTAAAAAAACTGCTTCCAAAAATTATTTTTTTGAAGGCAAAAAAACAAAGTTAAAATACGAATTGAAAAATTATTTTTTACATTCAAAAATAAATTATTAATGAAAAGTGCTTCTATTGTTGATGAAAAGGGTTTTTCTTTACCGTTGATGGAAGAGTTTTACACCATTCAAGGAGAAGGATTTCATTCTGGGAAAGCAGCGTATTTTATTCGCATTGGTGGCTGTGATGTGGGTTGTCATTGGTGCGATGTAAAAGAAAGTTGGGACGCTTCTTTGCATCCGCTTACAGCGGTGGATAAGATTGTTTTTAACACTGAACAATTTCCAGCGAAAACTGTTGTGGTTACAGGTGGAGAGCCTTCCATGTATCAATTGGATTATTTAACTTCAGAACTAAATAAGCGCGGAATTCAAACGTTTGTGGAAACTTCTGGCGCGTATCCTTTAACAGGAAATTGGCATTGGATTTGCCTTTCACCTAAAAAAACAAGTGCACCTTTACCTGATATTTTTAAAAAAGCGGATGAATTGAAAGTGATTATTTTCAATAAAGATGATTTTAAATGGGCAGAAAAAAATGCCGCTTCGGTGAGTGAAAAATGTCAATTGTTTTTGCAACCGGAATGGAGTAAAAGAGAAACGGTAATGCCTTTAATTGTGGAGTACGTGATGAGCCATCCGCGTTGGAATGTGTCCTTGCAAACCCACAAATACATGCACATTCCGTAAATAAATTTTAAAAAAACACCTTCAAAAAATTAATTTTTCATGACCTTAAAAAAACAATATCTTTTCATTTTATTTAGCTGTATCTTTTTTCCATGTGCTTGTTTTAGTCAAAATTTAAGCCTTACCAGTACCAATAAAAAAGCGGTCAAATATTATCAGGAAGGATTGCGATTTTACGATGCGAAAAATAATCCGAAAGCAGTCGAAAATTTTAGCAATGCGATTGAAAAAGATCCAAATTTTGTAGAAGCTTACAGCATGCTCGGCTATGTGTATGCCGACATGAAAGAAGACGAAAAAGCGATTGATGAATTGAACAAAGCACTCGCCATTAACCCTGCCTTTTTCGCTAATAATTTTTTAATCATAGCGCGGCTTCAGTTGGAAACAGGCGATTATCTAAATGCAAAAATAAATTTTCAAAAATTCCAAAGCACCAATCCGCAAGATCCTGATTTTATTAAATACACCGAAGAAGGCTTGGCAGATTGTGATTTCGCGGTAGAAGCACTTAAACACCCTGTTCCTTTTAATCCTCAAAACATGGGAGATGCCATTAATACAGAAGATGCAGAATATTTTCCGGCAATTACGGCGGATGGACAAACATTTTTATTTACACGAGATATTAAAGATCCGAATGCAGAAGAAGGACATCAAGAAGATTTTTATGTGAGCAATAAATCAGAAGGTAAATGGACCACTGCATACAATTTTGGGGCACCTGTTAATACGCCCTTAAATGAAGGTGCGCCAACGCTTTCTGCAGATGGACAAATTTTAGTTTTTGCGGGATGTGATCGTCCGAATGGTTACGGAAGTTGTGATTTATATTATTCGTTCCGGGTAGGAAACAAATGGACAACACCTCGAAATATGGGACCCAATATCAATACTAAAAATTGGGAAAGTCAGCCTTCGCTTTCTTCTGACGGCCGTACACTTTATTTTATTCGCGGTTTTGAATCAGGAGAAGGAATCAAAAATCAAGATATTTATAAGTCTATTTTGGACGATGAAAAGGGGTGGCAAAAGGCGACACGCCTCAGTGATACCATTAATACGCCGGGTATGGAGGAATCTGTTTTTATTGCTGCGGATAATCAAACACTTTATTTTTCGTCTGACGGACATCCCGGTATGGGCGGATTGGATATTTTTATGTCGAGACGATTGCCGAATGGAAGTTGGGGAATCCCAGTAAATTTAGGTTATCCGATTAATACATACAAAGATGAGAATAGTATTTTGGTGGATCCGAATGGGCATTTAGCGTATTTCGCATCCAATAGACAAGGTGGTTTCGGAAATTTAGATTTGTATTCTTTTGAACTTCCAAACGAAGATCAGCCGAATAAAATTACCTATGTAAAAGGCAAAGTATTCGACAGTCGTACGCACAAGCCATTGGATGCTGACTTTGAATTGATTGATTTAGCTTCCGCAAAAAGCGTTGTAGAATCTCAATCCAATGTAGGAGATGGAAGTTTTTTAGTTTGTTTACCGCTTAACAAAGATTATGCACTTCATGTTTCTCGAAAAGGATATTTATTTTATTCCGATAATTTTTCATTAAAAAATGTAGATATTTCCAAACCCTTTACACTTGATATTCCTTTACAGCCAATTGATACAGGTGAAGTTGTTCAGTTGAAAAATATTTTTTTCGAGACGAATAAATACGATTTGAAAGAAGAATCGCGCGCCGAACTGGGAAAACTTATTACATTTTTAAACACCAATCCTAATTTAAAAATCGAATTAAGCGGACATACCGACAACGTTGGAAAAGCGAAAGACAATTTGATTTTATCTAACAATCGCGCAAAATCAGTGTACGACTATTTGATTCAACATGGCATCTCCGAAAGTCGTTTAACGTATCGAGGATATGGTGATACACGCCCTATTACAACAAATGATACGCCTGAAAATAGAGCCAGAAATCGAAGAACAGAATTTAAAGTAACAGGGTTTTGAAAAATTATTTTTTCGAAACGACATTACTTCGATAAGGCTAACTTCTTCAACAATTAATCATTAGGGATGGAATTATTATAGCAAAGGACGTTTGTTGAATTGTGCGACCCCATTCGGAGTCGAATTTTTTTTGTTATTATTCGTTTTTATAAAGATTAAACCTCTTCGAGGTTCTTCATATCACACATTTCATTTTTTTCTATAATTATATCAGCCCTTCGGGCTTTCGTTTTATTTTTAATCCCGAAGGGATGATATTATTGTAGCAGATGGAATGATTGTAAAAAACGAATCTATAACGAATGTAAACCCCGAAGGGGTGACATTATTCAATCCAATCAAACAAATATTTTTCATTGTGTTCAATCTCAAATTTTTCTAAAAATTCAACATATTCTTCTCTGAAACTTTTTACTTTATGATGCTCCTCCTGATTTAATATGTAATTGTAAACATTTTCAATTTGCGAATGCGAATAGGAAAATACACCATACCCTTCCTGCCATGAAAATTTTCCTTTTACCAATTTGTTTTCATTGATAAACTTACTCGAATTGTTTTTGATATCTCTCACCAAATCTGAAATTGACATAGATGGCTTTAACCCAATAAAAGCATGGATATGGTCTGGCATACCATTTACAATAATTGATTTTTGGTCTTTCCCTTTAATGATGCCAGATATGTATTTATGCAAATCATCTTTCCATGCTTTAGCAATTATATTTTCTCTGCCTTTAACGGCAAAAACTATTTGAATATAAATTTGTGAAAATGTTCCTGACATGTCTATGCAGATAAAAATTTATTTAATGGAACGTATGTTTTAATGTAGTAAGGTAATTTGCTTTTCATTTCATCGTCCACACGATTAAAGTCTTCTACATTAAAACTTGGGTTGGGGTTTAGTTCGATATAATCTTTTTGATCTATAATGTTTCTTAAGTCAGGATCGGTGATATAGGCATAAAAGAAATAGCGTAAACCTTGCAAATCGTTGGCGATTTTACAACAAATGTTGATATGGAGAACCAAACTTTGTTTCACCACAAATGTGTCTGCGGAGACATGAACCGCCAATTTCTCAAACCCGCTGTTGGCGGTATGTGGCTTCTTTGGTCGCTATTTGGAAAGTCGTTTAATTTCTGCTCTTATTTCTTCAATTACTTCTACATTGAAAATTTTCTTTTTACCTGTCCCAGCTTTTATTGAATAAACAAAAAAAACTTTTCCGCCAAATTCATTTTCAAATTTTTCGTGATTTTTCCTGTGCATTTCAATCCATTGAAATTGATTTAATGCTTGTCCAGATGCAATTGGCTTAATTTGAATACCGATAAATTTCTTTTCGATTTTTATAAAAAAGTCTACGCTATAAGCTCTATCCCAATTGTCTGGCGCTGGTTCTATTTTACGCTCAACTGCACCCTCTAATTGTCCGTAAATAGTTTCAATTTCTGTTCTGTAACCATCATATGTTCTGCGAAGAACAAGATTATAAGCGTATTCAATACACTCGTCTTCGGTTATAGAGGCTAACTCCTTTTGAACGACTTCTGTTAACTTGATATAAAGGGTTTGACCAAGTCCAGTGATATACTCTCTTGTTATTTTTATTCCGTCTTTCTTTTTTTGACTTCCCTTAGTAAAGTAAAATTCTTCCCATTCTTTAAATTCTTTTGGGGCGCAACTTCTAATTAATTCTGATAAAGCACCCACGCTGTAAGCTTTATTTAATCCCCATCTGTTTAAACCATAATTTAATAGCGTTTCGTGCTTAAACTTTAATCCTTCGCCATCTGATGCGACAATCCATTCTTTAGCCATTATTGTACTGTTAGTATTGGTTTAATTGTATTAGGAATATTTGGTTGATTATTCCAACTATTTATTAAGGCAGTTCTTCTGTCGTTGTCGCTACGAGTGCGATTTTCTAAACTATCCAAATAATTTTCTAATTCATTGATAGTATTAATTCTAAAAAATCCAGCAGGTCTACTCGTTGTTGCACCGATTAAATCCTCATCGAATTCAATGCACTCTTTTATTAAACCTCTTAATTGAACCTGATTTCCTCCAATCGGATAACCTAATAGTTGGGCTAATCTACTTGCTCCAATTGCATTCTGTCGCCCCAATATTAAAGTGGCTAATAACGCTTGTCTTTCTTGGTGGGTATAATTTATAGGCATACTTCTTTGTAGAGGCTTAAAAATTTATTTTTGTATTTGAAATCCATTTCGCTGTCCACCTGAGCAAGCCCTTTTTTAATTAAGTGAGCATTGATGAAAGTTTTGTTTTCAAGATATAAGTAGCAAAGCAAATTATTTTCCTTGTCGTATTTTTCCTTGTCATATTTAAGAAAAACTCGTTTACCTTTTGTTTTTTCAATTAGAAATGCTGTTGCTTTGCCATTTATAATTGTGTCTTCTTTTATTCCAATAAGTTTAATCGTTAAATCATTGCTCAAGCGAATTTTTTCGGGACTGATAATTTCTTTGACCATAAAAAAATCTTCTCTTTTGTTGGTACTGTCTTTGTCAATTTTAGAACCGAATTGTAATTTTTTTACATCAATTTTTTTGTCAAGCGTATGAGGGTCCTTGAATATGTAAGGAAACTTTTGGATTTCTTCCTCAAAGTCGGTTTTAAACTCTTTTTGTTTTAAAAACTCATAAGTAGTTCCATTCAAGTCTTTTTGATGGACCTCTAATTTTTCTTTTATGATTGGAATAAATTCCTGATTAATTTCAAATCCCATTGAATTTCGTTCAAGATTTTTAGCAGCTAATGAGGTTGTTCCGCTTCCTGCGAATGGGTCAAGAATATTTTCTCCTATAAACGAAAACATTTTAATTAATCGTCTTGGTAATTCTTCTGGATACATTGCCATATGGTTGTTCTGTCTCGCGCCTGCAAAATTCCAATGTCCAGCAAAAAAAGTGTTCCATTCTTCCGCTGTCATTTTAGAAAGTTCCTTTTGTTCTTTAGTCGGTTTAGGTGCATCCCCCAATTTTTTGAAAACCAAAATAAATTCATAATCGAGCTTTAAAATTCCATTTCTGGGGTAAGGATAAGAGCCCATTTGAACGCCTCCACCTGATGTATTAGAGGTTGTAACCTTTTGCCAAATAATAGCTCCCATATAGTCGAAGCCAATATTTTCGCAGAACTTAATTATTTCCTCTCGGATTGGAATTACTTTATAGCGACCGTAATAAACTGCTCTTGCAAATTGGTCGCCAATGTTAACACACAATCTGCAACCATTGTGAAGAGTGCGGTAGCACTCTTTCCAAACTAAATTCAGGTTGTTGATGTAATTTTCGTAATTGTCGTGAAACCCAATTTGGTTCTCAGTCCCATAGTCTTTGAGTTGCCAATATGGTGGCGAAGTAATAGCCAAATGCACCGAATTGTCTGGCAGTTCGGTCATTTGTCTGCTGTCTCCGTTTATTATTTTATGATGAGTTTTCAATTTTTTTTTATTTGGTTCAAAAATAGTCAAAAAGTGTGGTCATTCGTGCAGAAAATTATTAAGTTTTCCCTGTCGTTCGATGGTTGCACTGTCGCCCCGCCATTACCGCTAACGTTTTGCAGCTACAAATCGTTGGCGATTTTACAACAAATGTTGATATGGAGAACCAAACTTTGTTTCACCACAAATGTGTCTGCGGAGCACGAAACCCCGCCTTTTATGTAGGTGCTGTTAGCGGTTTGTTGTTTTTTGTCTATGCTCCAAATTGTCTCAAATGATGGTCAATATGTTTATAAGCCATATAACCAATTTGTTCTTTTGTCATTTTTCCGAAAAAAGAATGAATGAAGTCTGGATTTGAAAAATATTCATACTCTTCAATCAGGATAATCCATTTACTTTTTTCCGCTTCTATGTCACCTATTGCTTTTTTTACTTTCAGAAAAGAAAGTGTAGGTACATTTCGCTTTAGTGGGCTTTCATCTTTTATTATATCTTTCAAAGCCATTTTTCCAAATAAGCGTCCAATGAATGCTTGTTTATATTCAGGCTTGTTTTTACCTAATATCCATTCTTCATAAAGAGTACAATGCTTCACCATTTGGTAAATATTCATCTTGCCGAATTGAGCTATACTGTTTTCATCAAGCTTGCTAATTCTTTCAATCAATTTATCTCTTGTTTCTTTATCAAAAATCGTTTTCATTGCCAATAAGTTTTAAATAAATGTTTGTCGTCTGTTAAATTTTTGATGTCGTTTTACAATAGCCGCTAACGGTTCGCGAGCTTTGCGTGGTTGGGGACTTTGAAACCGAGTATTTTCGGCTTAACGTAAATGTAGTAAAAAAACGCTAATTCCACTAAAACCCCAATCACGCCAAACGGCTGTTAGCCCTCGTTTTTCTTTCTCGCTTTTAGGCTCATCATTTTATTTTCTCCAAAAGGTGTTAGTTTCCAATATACATCACTGTCTTTAATACTTCTTTTCTTATCGCTTTTGTCTATTAAACCTAATGCTATAAGTTGAATTTTAATTGTTTGAAAATCTGTTCCATTTACTTCAATTTTGGAAGGTCTGCGATTTTCTTTTTCTTTTATTTGTTCTCTAATAATTTTCACAATCTCATTTCGTAATGAATCTTCTGGTGCTTCGTCAACCATTAGAGGAGAAAGAATACTGAATACTTCATCCCAAGTAAATTCAATACTTCCATCTTCAGAGTCAACCATAGATTGCCAAGCATTTTGCACGTAATGATATTTTAATTCTATTTTATCTTCTCCTTGTTCTAATGAGTCTGCTCCTTGTGGAGCGAAATTCTTTTGTTTATATAGTTTTTCTTCTAGTTCCTGAACTTTCTTTCTTAATTCAATAATTTCTATATTACTTTCAGCACTTGTAAGTTTATTTGCTCTAACCCAACCAATAGCAGGATGTTTCTTTATTAGTTTAATCATACTTCTACTTGCCACAGATCCTAGGTCTTTGGGGTTTTCATAACTTTTACACATTTTTTGCTGAACCAAATCTAAAAAGTCATTTAGTTTTTGATTTTTTTCTGGGTCTTTATCAGTTTTACCTACTGCTATTTCTTCTGGGTTTGCAGGTGTAAATGCAATAACAGGAATACCTTTTTTAATAGCATAATCATATTCCATATGGGTGTAGCTAATTCCCTGACTGTTTAAGGAACCATATCTTCCACCAACAATTAGTAAGTAATAATCACAAGTGTCAATTAATTCTTTAATAAGCGTCCATTGGTCTTCATTTGCTGCTGGAAATAATTCCATACCAACAGGAATGCAATCTAACTCAAGTAGTGCTTGAATGACTTCTTTTCGTTCTTCAACTAAATCAATGTATGTAGAACTGATGAAGAATTGATATTTTTTTTCCATTTATTTAAATTTATATTCCTTATTCTGTGTTAAAATGAGGGCTAACGGTTCGCGAGCTTTGCGAAGAGTCTTGCTTTTTGCAAAACTCGCAGATGTACGAAGTCCCGTAGGGCTTTGGACATTCGCAAAGCTCGCGAACCGATGTAACGAAAGCCCGCAGGGATTTCG
>JBDTAC010000078.1 GCA_039924845.1 Bacteroidia bacterium | reverse complement strand
GCGGACAGTTGCGGAATAACTCCCGAAGCCATTGTGTTGCGATAAAAAATATCGGCATAACCGCCAAGAGAAACAACACCTTCTTGGATTCGAGCGCCACCACTGTCGTTTAAGCCGATTAAAGGTGCACCATTTTTCATAGCGAGATCCATTATTTTACAAATTTTTTCTGCATGCGTTTCGGAAAGTGAGCCACCGAAAACGGTAAAATCTTGCGAAAAAACATACACTAAACGTCCGTTGATAGTGCCATAACCAGTTACAACGCCATCGCCCAAATATTTTTCTTTTTCCAACCCAAATTCTACCGAACGATGCGTAACAAACATTCCGATTTCTTCAAAAGAATTTTCATCCATTAAAAAATGTAAGCGTTCGCGTGCTGTTAATTTTCCTTTTTTGTGTTGCGATTCAATTCGTTTTTCGCCACCGCCCAATTGTGCTTCCGCGATTTTTTTACTGAGTATTTCGAGTTTCTTTTTCATCTTGAAAAATTATTTTTTTAAAGCGCTTCTATAAGTTCGTCTGTCATTTCCATGTTGTGAAATACATTTTGTACATCATCGTATTCTTCCAGCGCATCAATCATTTTTAATACTTTTTTAGCCGATTCGATGTCCAATGTAATTGTATTTTTGGGGATGCGTTGCAATTCGGCATTTTCAATTTCTATTTTTTGTTCTTCTAATTTTTTTTGCATTGGCGCAAAATTTTCGAGCGTTGTAAAAGCTGTAAAAATTTCTTCGTCCACCAACACATCATCAGCACCAGCATCCAATAATAAAAGCATCATTTCATCTTCCAAAAAATTATTTTTTTGAATGGTAAAAACACCTGTTAAATCAAACAAAAAACTCAGCGAACCATTGGTACCAAGCGTTCCGTTATTTTTTGTAAACGCGTGGCGCACATCTGCCACCGTGCGATTGATGTTATCCGTAGTGCATTCCACAAACACCGCAACACCGCCGGGCGCATAGCCTTCGTAACTTACTTGCGTATAATTTGCAGCGTCCTTTCCGACTGCTTTTTGGATGGCACGTTGAATATTATCCTTCGGCATATTCATGCCTTTTGCGTTGGTAATAGCAAGTCGCAAACGCGGATTAGCATCAGGATCAGCCATTCCACCTTCTTTTATAGAAATAGCAATTTCTTTTAAAATACGCGTAAACGCTTTTGCTCTTCTGCCGTCAGAAACACCTTTTTTACGTTTTATTTTAGACCACTTATTATGACCAGACATGATAAAATAATTTACAAGCCAAATTTAAAAAATCTGTACGAATTGAGATAAAAAAATTACACTTCGATTGTCTTTTTATTTTTGAACCGAAACGCGTAATAGGCAATGTACACGTAACAAATAATAGGAACGAGGTAGGCGTGTTGAACGCCGTATTTATCGGAAAAATATCCCATAGACGAGGTAATTAAAGCGCCGCCAATAATTGCCATAATTAAATACGAAGAACCTTTGCTAGTGTTATTTCCCAAGCCTTCGATGGCTTTTGGAAAAATAACGGGCCACATAATCGAATTGCAAGCGCCCACTAATACAACAATGTACAAAGCCGCGTAATTGCTACTTAAAACAGAAGCTACAATAAGTGCTATCGCAACAATAGCGTTAAATAAAAGTACTTTGAGTGGATTTATTTTTTTGAGAACAGCGATGCCCACAAAGCGAAATAGCATCGCGCAAATCATATAATAGGAAACAAAATGAGAGCCAATTTTATCTGTAAATCCAGCAATGTGAAGCGATTCTCCGTATCGAATTAAAAAACTTCCGATACACACTTCTGCTCCTACGTAAAAAAATATCGCTATAACACCCATGTATAAAGCCGGATGATTCCAAATGGAAAATTTTTTTTCGGAAATTGTTTTTTCTTCGCCCGATTTTACTTCAGGTAACTTGGAGAAAAAGATAAAAATCGCCAATATTAAAAACAAAAAGAAAAGCAGTAAATACGGCATTTTTACCATTTGTGCCTGACTGTTTAAGTACGCTATTTTATCCGAAACAGGCATGGTAGATAATTTATCTACGCCATATTCTATGCCTGATAAAATTAAAATTCCGCCAGCAAAAGGTCCGAGCGAAGCGCCTAAAGAATTTAATCCGCCCATCAAACTCAAGCGGCTGGCAGCGCCTTCTGGCTTACCGAGTAAAGAAACATACGGATTGGCAGCTACTTGCAACAATGCCATTCCGCTGGCAAGTACGCATAATCCGACTAAAAATAATCCAAAGAAACGAGTGTTGGCTGCTGGAGTAAATATCAGCGCGCCACAAGCGCAAAGCAACAATCCTACCGTAATTCCCTTTTTATATCCGATGCGTTTAATAATTTTTTCGGAGGGAATTGACATGATAAAATAACCGAGAAAAAATGCAAATTGAACAAAAGTAGATTCGAAATCATTGAGTTGACACGCACGTTTCAAGTGCGGCATCAAAATGTCGTTCAGGTTGGTAACAAAACCAAACATAAAAAACAAAACGGAAATAATCAGTAAATTCCGTAAATCTTTGTTCATTTGAAAAATTATTTTTTTGAAGATGAAATTACCATCCTAAAATCCATGCGAAAATAAGTGGAGCGACAATCGTAGCATCCGATTCCACAATAAATCGTGGAGTGGTAGTACTTAATTTCCCCCAAGTAATTTTTTCGTTTGGAACAGCGCCTGAATACGATCCGTAACTGGTTGTCGAATCAGAAATCTGACAGAAATATGCCCAAAAAGGAATGTCCGTCATTTCCATATCTTGATACAACATCGGCACTACGCAAATCGGAAAATCACCGGCAATACCGCCGCCAATTTGAAAAAAGCCTACGCCTTTTCCACCCGAATTTTTAATGTACCAATCAGATAAATACATCATGTATTCGATTCCAGATTTCATCGTAGTTGGTTTTATTTCTCCTTTGATACAATACGAAGAAAAAATATTTCCCATCGTGGAATCTTCCCAACCAGGAACAATTATTGGCAAATTCCGTTCTGCTGCTGCTAACATCCAAGAGTTTTTCGGATCAATTTCATAATCTTCTTTTAAATCTCCAGACAATAACATTTTATACATAAACTCGTGCGGAAAATAACGCTCGCCTTTGTCGTTAGCTGTTTTCCACAATTTGTAAATATGTTTTTGCAATCTTCTAAATGCTTCTTCCTCGGGAATACACGTATCCGTAACGCGATTGAAACCGTTTTCCAACAAATCCCATTCGTCTTGAGGGCTCAAATCACGGTAATTTGGTACACGTTTGTAATGCGAATGCGCCACCAAATTCATAATGTCTTCTTCTAAATTCGCGCCTGTACACGTAATAATATCCACCTTTCCTTGACGAATCATTTCCGCCAACGAAATCCCCAATTCCGCAGTGCTCATAGCTCCTGCAAGGGTAATCATCATTTTTCCACCTACGGTTAAATGCGCTTCGTAACCTTTCGCGGCATCCATTAAGGCAGCCGAATTAAAATGCAAATAATGTTTTTCTATAAAATTAGAAACCGGTCCTTTACTCATACAATTAATTTTTTAGTGATTATTTTTTATCGCCACAAAAATAACTTTTTTACGGACGTACAAACCGATGAAATAATTGATATTGAATATTTGCCAATTTTGAATGGAAATGATTTGCAGATATGCAGATTTGAAAATGTGCGGATGTGCAAATTGAAAAAGTCTGTTGTCATGCTGAAATGATTCAGCATCTGCGTAAATATTTTGCGCTTGAAAAAATATTTTTTCAAATACCTTTTCATACTTCTTTCAAAAAAATAAAAAAAAGAGTACATTTGTTTTCCTTTTAAAAAGAGGATTTATATCCGATGGAAAATTTTGTTGTTTCTGCGCGTAAATACAGGCCTGTAACCTTTGGTACAGTGGTTGGTCAGCACAGCATTACAACTACTTTAAAAAACGCTATAAAAAATCATCATCTGGCGCAAGCCTTTTTGTTTTGCGGTCCACGTGGCGTAGGAAAAACTACTTGTGCGCGGATTTTAGCCAAAACAATTAATTGTTTCAACATCACCGAAAACATTGAAGCCTGCAACGAATGTGATTCTTGCAAATCTTTCAACACTGGAAATTCCTTAAATGTATATGAATTAGATGCTGCGTCCAACAACTCGGTAGACGATATTCGGAGTTTGGTGGAGCAAGTTTATTTCGCACCGCAGCTCGGAAAATATAAAATATATATCATCGACGAGGTGCACATGCTTTCGCAAGCTGCCTTTAATGCTTTTCTTAAAACCCTTGAAGAACCGCCTCCTTACGCCATTTTTATTTTAGCAACGACTGAAAAGCACAAAATTATTCCGACCATTTTATCACGTTGTCAGATTTTTGATTTCAATCGGATACAAGTGGACGACATCGCGAAACAATTGCAACACGTTGCCGACAGCGAACACATTACTGCCGAAGCAGATGCTTTGCACGTGATTGCACAAAAAGCAGATGGTGCGATGCGCGATGCACTTTCCATGTTTGATCAACTTGTCAGTTTTGCCGGAAACAACCTTACATACAAGGCGGTGATTGACAATTTGAATATTTTGGATTACGATTATTATTTTAAGTTGACGGATTTTATCGTTGAAAAAAATATTTTTTCAACCTTGATTATTTTCAATGAAATTATCAATAATGGATTTGACGGACATCATTTTATCAGTGGATTGGGCGATCATTTTCGAAATTTATTGGTGAGCAAAGACGGAATTACCTTGCAATTGCTGGAAGTGAGCGATAACATTAAAAATAAATACAAAGCGCAAACCGAAAAATGCGACATTTCTTTTTTACTGAAAGCCTTGAACATTATCAGTAAATGCGATACGAATTACCGTAATAGTAAAAATCAACGTTTACAGATAGAAGTCGCGCTGATGCAGCTTTCTTCGATTGGTGGCGGCGACGAAATCGCTGAAAAAAAAAACAGCATTCTTAAACCGGAACTAAAAAATCCAGAAATTACTTCTTCCCCAAAACCTTCCGTAACAACGGAAAAAAAACAAGAAGAATCCATAAAAAACTATCCATCTGAAAAAGAAATTCCTATTCAAAAAGTAGCGGAGAAAAAAAATATTCCCATTGCCAGCGCACCTTCTATTGCACAATTTGTAAATCCTGCAAAAAAAGAAAATGCCGAAACTGCATCCGAAAAAAAAAATTTTGAAAGCACATTTTCTCAACCCGAAGAAAATTTTTCTATAGAAGCATTGGAAAAAGCGTGGAATGCTTATGCCTTGAAGCATCAGAAAGATCGGATGAATATTTATACTACGCTGATGAATAAAAAACCGATTCTAACAGAAAAAAACAAATTAGAATTTACGGTGGATAATAAAGTGCAAGAAGAAAATTTGAACGAAGACAAAACCAATTTGCTGGGATTTTTAAGAGCCGAATTAAAAAATTATGCTTTGCAATTAACTGTCCTGATTAATAAAGACGACACAGAGCGCAAACCTTATACAGCACAGGATAAATTTAAATGGATGGCAGAACGAAATCCTGCTATCAATAAATTAAAACAACAATTTGATCTCGAAATTGATTTTTAAACACCCAACAAATTCATGAAAAAAAAATTTTTACGAAGCACTTTTTTAGTCGCTCTTATTTTCTCTTCCGCGATTGTTTTCGCGCAGAAAACAGCTGAAAAAACATATAAATACGAAACGTATTCGGACGATCCGATGCACACACGCATTTACACCTTAGACAATGGCTTGACCGTTTATATGAGTGTTTATAAAAATGCGCCGCGTATCCAAACGTTTATCACAACCAAAGCTGGAAGTAAATTTGATCCGCACGATGCAACAGGATTGGCGCACTATTTAGAGCACATGTTGTTTAAAGGAACAGAACATTTCGGAACGAAAGATTACGCAAAAGAAAAACCATTGCTTGATAAAATTGATACGCTTTTTGAAGTGTATCGTCACACAACGGACGAAACAAAACGCACTAAAATTTATCATCAAATAGACAGTGTTTCTTATTTAGCGTCGGGTTATGCAATTGCAAATGAGTATGATAAAATGATGGCTTCTATTGGCGGAAAAGGCTCCAATGCCTTCACTTCCGTAGAACAAACTGTTTTTGAAGATGATATTCCGAGTAACCAAGTAGCGAAATGGATTGACATCGAAGCCGATCGTTTTAGCGATCCGGTGATGCGTTTGTTTCACACTGAATTGGAAGCGGTTTATGAAGAAAAAAACAGAAATTTAGATGATGACGGAGAAAAATCTTACGAAGCTTTGTGTGCTGGTTTGTATCGCAAACATCCTTACGGAACACAAACTACGATTGGAACGATTCACGATTTAAAAAATCCATCGTTAAAAAAAATCATTCATTATTTTCATACCTATTATGTTCCGAACAATATGGCGATTTGCCTTTCTGGTGATTTTGATCCAGATAAAACAATCCGAATGATTGATGAAAAATTTGGTTCGATGAAACGCAAAGCATTGCCAACATTCATTCCTCCAGTAGAAGATACAATTTCAAAACCTATTGTGAAAAATGTAGTGGGTCCAGAAGCTCCTAATACCATGATTGGTTTTCGTTTTGGTGGTGCGAATTCTGCAGATGCCGATATGCTTATGTTGGTTGATAAAATTTTGTACAATTCAAAAGCCGGACTAATCGACTTAAATTTAGTACAACAACAAAAAGTATTGACGGCAAGTACGTATCTCGAAATCAGAAAAGATTATTCGGATGAAATTTTGACGGCAGAACCAAAAGATGGACAAACCTTGGAACAAGCTACTCAATTATTACTCAATCAAATTGAGAATTTGAAAAAAGGAAATTTCCCAGATTGGCTGCCACAAGCCGTTGTGGAGAACATGAAATTAGACGAAACAAAAACGGAAGAAAGCAATAATGCTCGCGCCATGGAATACGTGTCAACATTTACACAAGGAGTAAGTTGGGAAAAAGCGGTGGAACAAATTGATCGTATTTCAAAAATTACCAAACAACAAATTATTGATTTCGCGAATGCACATTTCAGCAATAATTACGTAGTTGTTTACAAACGTGTAGGTGTGGACAGCACGATTGAGAAAGTTACAAAACCAGACATTACACCTGTTCAGGTGAATCGTGAAGATGAATCGCCGTTTTTGAAACGTATTGAAGCAATGCCGGTAAAACCTATTCAACCCGTATTTGTTGATTATAAAAAAGACATCGTGCAAACACATATTAAAAATAATGTGCCGCTTTTCTATAACGAAAACAAGGAAAATAAGACTTTCGACATGTATTATGTTTTTGATATGGGAAGCAATAACGACAATCGCTTAAATTTAGTAACCAGTTATTTAAAATACCTCGGAACCTCCAAATTAAGCTCTGCAGAAGTGCAACAAGAATTTTACAAATTAGCTTGCACTTATAATGTATATGCTGCGGAAGATGAAATTTATGTGAGCTTAAACGGATTGACAGAAAATTTCGATAAAGCATTGCAATTGTTCGAAAGCTTGTTGAATGACCCGAAATCGGATAAAGAAGCTTTGGATAATTTAGTTTCCGATGTATTGAAAGAACGCGAAAATCAGAAAAAGGACAAAAACACTATTTTGTTTGGAGCCCTACGCTCTTACGGCGTTTACGGAGCTAAATCGCCATTCACAAATATTTTATCGGCTCAACAATTACAACAAATAAATCCGGATACACTTACCGGAATTATCAAAAACTTAGAATCCTATCAACATCATATTTTGTATTATGGATCATCTTCGACGGAAGAAATTACAACGGCGCTTAATAAATACCATCAAATGCCTGCAACACTTCGTCCTGTCCCAAAACCTGCACCATTCAAGGAATTAGACAATACTAATCAAGTGTATGTGGTGAATCACGATATGAAACAAGCGGAAATAATTATTTTATCAAAAGGCGGAACGTACGATGAAAAATTAGCACCAGTAATTTCGATGTTCAATGAATATTTTGGCGGCGGAATGTCTTCGATTGTATTCCAAGATTTGAGAGAATCGAAAGCTTTGGCGTATTCTGTTTACTCCGATTACAGCTCGCCAAAAAATAAAGACAAACATTATTTAATGTTTTCGTACATCGGTTCGCAAGCAGACAAATTACCACAATCCATGGCAGGCATGACGAATTTGTTAGATACCTTGCCAAAATCACCAGTAGAATTTAATGCAGCCAAAGACGCCATTCTTCAGAAAATAAGAACGGAGCGAATTACAAGAGCGCAAATACTTTTTAATTATGAAAATGCGCAAAAATTAGGATTAGATCACGATATTCGTTCCGATATTTTTGCGAAAGTTCCTTCGCTCACATTAAATGACATTGAAAATTTTCAAAAAAATTATGTAAAAGGATTAAAATATACTATTCTTGTGATGGGAGATAAAAACGCATTGGATTTAAAAGCGTTGGCGAAATACGGACAAGTGAATTTTCTGACGATGAAAGACATTTTCGGATATTAATAAATAATGTTTTTTGATGCTATGAAACAACTTTTACTTCAATATGTAACCTATAACCACTGGGCAAACCAGCGCATTGTTACCATTTTAAATTCAAACAAAGCATTGTTAAATGTAGAATCAAAAAGTAGTTTCCCGACCTTGAAAAAAACTTTTTTTCACCTGTGGGATGCAGAATATGTTTGGCTAAATCGCATGAATGGCGAGCCCATCACCTCTTGGCCCAGCACAAAATACCAGCAAGATGTGCCACTCAATAAGTGTTTGGAAACATCTAAAAACTTGATTGAATTTGTAACTGCCAATAACGAAGAATTGTTGAACGCCTCTTGTACTTACAAAAATATGCAGCAAGATGAATTTTCGCAAAGCTACGCCGACATTATTATGCACTGCATCAACCACAGCACTTATCATCGCGGACAATTGGTTACGATGATGCGACAATTGGGCGTAACAACAATTCCCGCTACTGATTTTATTGTGTTTTTGAAAGAAAAACAGAAGTAAAAAACGACTTTCAAAAAATATTTTTTTGACGGACGATTTTACAAGTAAAATAAATTATGTCAGAATCACTCATTGTTTCAGGAAATACAAAAACAGAACGCTATCAATCCTTGTTGCCACAACTAAAAGCGTTGGTAGAAGGTGAAAAAGATTTTTTGGCAAACCTCGCCAACATCACGTCTGCGTTGAAATACGGCATGAATTGGTTTTGGGTTGGATTTTATTTTGTGAAAGAAAATAATTTAGTCTTAGGTCCTTTTCAGGGAACAGTTGCGTGCACGCGTATTGCTTATGGAAAAGGTGTTTGCGGGAAATCTTGGTCGGAGAAAAAAATAATTTTAGTGGAAGATGTAAATGCGTTTCCAGGACATATTGCTTGCAGTTCCGATTCTCAATCGGAAATTGTGTTGCCGATTTTCAATTCTAAAAAAGAAATTTTTATGGTGTTGGATGTAGACAGTGAGCGGCTTTCTACATTTGATGAAACAGATTCTAAGCATTTACAAGAGGTGGTAAACATCGTTGAAAAATTATTTTTTGAAACAGTATGAAAAAAATAATTTTTCAATCGTTTTTTTTAATATTACTCGCTGCTTGCGCACAAATAGTTCATCCAACAGGCGGACCGAAAGATGTAACGCCACCCAAAGTGGTGAAATATATGCCCGATAGCGCTACTGTAAATTTCAATGCAAAAAAAATTTCCATCACGTTTAATGAATACATTCAGTTGATTAATTTGACGGATCAACTCATCATTTCTCCGCCGATGAAAAAAGATCCCGATATCAAAATAAAAAATAAAACGTTGACGATTGATTTGAAAGATTCGCTTTTAAAAAACACCACGTACGCGATTAGTTTCGGCAGCGCTGTTGCGGATATTACAGAAGGCAATAAAATGGATGATTTCAGATATGTTTTTTCAACGGGCACGTATATTGATTCACTTTCCTTGAAAGGCAAGGTGCAGAACGCTTTTGATCATCAAACAGAAAAAGGAATTTTGGTGATGTTGTATCGTGATTTGAATGATTCTATTCCTTGTAAAAAAACGCCAGATTATTTTTCAAAGACCAAAGCAGATGGAACTTTTAAAATCAATAATATTCGAAATGGTACCTATAAATTATTTGTGTTGAAAGATGCAAACAGCAATTATTTGTACGATACACCCGAGGAAATGATTGGTTTTGCTGCTAATCCAATTTCTATTCAGCACAACGATACGGCACATATCGAACTTTTTAAACCCACTGATACGATTACGTATGTAAAAAAAAGTTTTTCGCCGCAATACGGAAAAATCGAAATTATATTCAATCGTCCGCTCGAAAATGTGTCGCTTATTCCATTGAATGAAAAACCAATTATTGCGCTTTTAAAACCCTCAGTAACCAAAGATACGCTGGATTATTGGTACACCGGAGTAAAATCAGATTCACTTCTTTTACAAGTGAGTTACGGGAAAAAAATTCTTGATACGGTGCGACAAGAATTGATACAAAAAGAAGATGCTTTTAATCCAAAAAAGAAAAATAAAATTCATTTGTACGTAAAAACAAATGTGCAAAACGGAACTTTTTTTGATTTAGAACAGCCTATTTTATTAAGTTTTTCAAATCCAATTTCAAGTTATGCTGTTTCGAAAATAAAAATTTTACACGGAAAAGATACGATTGCATTTAAAATGAAGGATGCTGAAAAGTATGCGCAGAATTTTTTTATTTCTGCAAAATTAGAGGCAGATACTTCGTATCAATTGTATTTTCCTGCAGGCACTTTCATAGATATTTTCGGATTGAAAAACGATACCCTGAAAACAACATTTAAAATGGAATCGCAAAGTTTTTATGGAACCGCAAAATTGAAAATTAATATTCCGCCAGCAAGCGGAGATTATATTGTACAACTAATGGACGATAAGCAAAATATACTGAAATCATCTATTATTTCCGGCTCTTCGGTTTTAAATTACACGTATTTGCATCCAGGAAATTACAAAGTAAAACTCATTTACGATGTCAATAAAAATGGTGTTTGGGATACTGGAAATTATTTCAAAAAAACAGCTCCCGAAAAAATAATTTTTTACGGAGGCGTATTTACCACTCGCTCCGATTGGGATTTGGATTTGACTTGGGATGTGAAATAAATTCAGTCTAATAAAGAATCCAGTTTAATTAGCTCTCTTCATTTTTTTTCTTATTTTTGGTTATGCTATTTTATCGAATTATAAACGATAAAATTTTGCTGTGGCGATGCTGAAAGAAAACAAATCAACGTATTTACCTAACTTAGATGGACTTCGTTTCTTAGGTTCATTGTTTATTATTTTATTCCACATTGAAAATTTAAAAATGAATTTAGGTACCCCTGTTATTAATTGGTTTGCTTATTTTCATCCTCTTGGTAATTTGGACGTAACCTTGTTTTTTGTACTTAGTGGTTTTATCATTACGTATTTATTATTAAAGGAAAAAGAACGCACAGAAACTATTAATCTCAAAAATTTTTATATCCGCAGAATACTTAAAATTTGGCCCCTTTATTTTTTTATTGTGTTTATAGGGCTTTTTGTATTGCCACATTTCGACTTTTATTTTTACCACGACTATTCCACTTGCGTTGGAAATCATTTTTCAATGCTTTTGGTCAGCTGTCTTTTCTTCTTTCCTCCGCTTATCCAGTCGCTCCATTTTTCAATAGGTGCTATATGGACAATTAGAGTGGAAGAATTTTTTTATCTTTTTTGGCCCATTCTTTTGAAAAATAAAAAGAATTACATGAAACTGTTTTTTATTGTTATTGGCATTAGCTTAGTTTTACGTAATGGATATTTCGTAATTATCCTTATGGAAAAATATTTTCACGTAGATTTTTTTTATTTGCAACATTCAGCAAAAAAAATATTTAACCTGACAAATCAATATCGTGTCAGTACCATGGCGATTGGTGGAATTGGAGCTTATTTGGTGGTGTTTGATAAACAGAAAATACTTTCTTTTATTTACAAAAAGCAAACACAATGGATTGTATATTTTGTAACGCTCGTACTTTTATGTGCAAAAATTCATATCCCAATTATTCATTGGGAATTTTATTCGGTATTATTTACTATTATCATTGTAAACCTTGCTACCAACCCGAATTCTATTTTAAAATTAGATTATCCTTGGATGAATTATCTCGGAAAAATATCTTATGGTTTATATCTCTATAATCCAATCATGCGTATTTTATCGTTGGAATTAGTGGAGCACCTTTTTAGAGCTGATATAATAGGTTGGCAAATGAATGCGTTGTATTATTTTTTCACGATAATTTCTACCATTCTTATTTCCATGCTTTCTTATCACGTGATGGAAAAACCTTTCTTGAATTTGAAAAAACGATTTAGTCCTGCTAAAAATTTAACGGTTCATTCCGCTTAAAATTTCTTCTAAATATTTCCGATCGTTGGAGAGTCGCGGAATTTTATATTGTCCGCCCAATTTATTTTTTTGCTTCAACCAATTATAAAAAGCACCTTCAGAAGCAGCGTGTACCAATGGTTTCTTCAATATCATATCGTGGTAACGTTTGGCTTCGTAATCAGAATTAATGGATTTCAAAGCATTGTCTAAAATCTCCGTAAAATAATCCAAGCTCTCCGGTTTTTTTTCAAATTCGATGAGCCATTCATGCGCTCCACTTGCGCTGTCGCTGATGTAAACAGGAGCGGCTGTATATTCTTTTATCACAGCGCCCGTTTTTTCGCAAGCTACTTTTAACGCACTTTCTGCATTGTCCACAATTACTTCTTCGCCAAAAGCATTGATAAAATGTTTGGTACGACCAGTTATTTTAAATCGAAATGGATGCAGCGACGTAAATTTTATTGTATCGCCCAGCAAATAACGCCACAAACCGGCGCTCGTGGAAATAATGAGTGCATAATGTGTTTGCGTATCTACTTCTTCCAGCGAAAGCGTTTTCGGATTTTCTTTGCCAATGTCTTGCATCGGTAAAAATT